>CAJQNE010000385.1 GCA_905479545.1 uncultured Gammaproteobacteria bacterium
ATGGGTAAAAAAGCCGTCCGCGGCCTCGGTTACGCGCTGACGCCGCGCGAAAAAGCGCCAACGGCGAGCTGGTGGCAGAAGCTCGGCGACCGGGCTGTGATTCCCGGCATGATTAACTTCACTAAACGCGGTTATCAGCAGCTGCTGGAAGACGGTGAGGCAGCGTTACCTGAACGTTTAGAGGGCAAGCGGGTAGTCATTACCGGCGCGACCGACGGGCTTGGTAAAGCTGCGGCGACCCGGTTGGCTCAAATGGGTGCTGAAGTCGTGCTGGTGAGTCGCACGCAGGACAAGCTGCAGCGGGTGCAGGAAAAGCTGATAGCTGAAACCGGTAATCGCAATATTTTTATCGAGCGAGCTGACTTAACGCTGCTAAGCGAAACCCGGGCGCTGGCCGAACGCCTACTAAAACGTTTCGAAAGCATTGATGTGCTGATTAATAATGCCGGAGCGCTTTATAACGATCGGCAAGTGACCAGTGAAGGCAATGAAAAGTCGCTGGCCATTTTACTGCTCAGCCCGTTTTTACTCACGGAGCTATTGCTGCCACGGTTGCGTGAAACGGCAGGAAAAAATGGCGAGGCAAGGGTGGTCAATGTCTCTTCCGGCGGTATGTACACGCAGCCAATGTTTCTCAACGATCTACAGTTTGAGAAAGGTGATTACGACGGCCCGAAAGCCTACGCCCGCGCAAAGCGTGGCTTGGTAGCGATCACTGAAATTTGGGCCAATGCTGAAGCTGGCAATAACATTGTGGTGAACGCCATGCACCCTGGTTGGGCGGCGACTCCCGGTGTTAGCAGTTCGTTACCCGCGTTTGAGAAAAAGCTCGGCAAGAGGCTGCGCACGCCGGAGCAGGGCGCCGACACGATCGTTTGGTTGGCTGCTGCCGAAGCTGCCGGCAAAGCCAGCGGCAAATTCTGGATGGATCGCCGCCCACGGCCAACCGCAGTATTTCCAAAAACTGCCTTGGGTGATGAGCGGGCTGAACAGCTGTATGGCAAATTAAAAGCGATAGTGAGCTAAGCGGGTAATGAGTGTTGAAGTTCAGCTAGCTATTAGTGATGCCGAGGTTCTTGGCTGCTTCGAATGCGTAGCAGAGCTACGACCTCATTTGGTTCGTGGTGAATTCGTCGCCCGCATTCGTGAGCAACAAGCGCAGGGCTATTTGCTAGCCTATATTACAGACGGTAGTGGCGAGGCAGTTGCCTGTGCTGGCTATCGTATCAATGACTATCTCGCTCATGGTCGAATGATGTATGTCGATGATTTAGTGACTAAAGCTAGCGCTCGTTCGAGCGGCTACGGCGCAGAGCTAATGGATTGGCTGAGTCAGCAGGCAATCGACAATGACTGTCAGCAATTTCAGCTGGATTCCGGTGTGCAGCGATTTGCAGCGCACAAGTTTTATTTCAGAGAAGGAATGAGCATTGCGTCGTATCATTTTGCTAAAGCCTTAACCGCAGGAGGCCAATGATGGCTAAACCACCCAGTGAATTCGTACAGAGCTTATTGGAGCTAATGGAACCCATTGGGCCGGTGACTTCGCGGCGAATGTTCGGCGGCTACGGCTTGTATCTCGATGGACTGATGATTGCCTTGGTGGCCGATGACGAGCTGTATTTTAAAATCGACGAAGAAACCAAACCGCGTTTTTCCGCGGCGGGCTGCGAGCCGTTTACCTACGAAAAACAAGGCAAGGCTATGCAGATGAGCTACTGGAAAGCGTCAGAAGACGTTTTTGATGATCCTGAGGCGATGGCGGAGTGGGGCAAGCTAGCCTATGGCGCCGCATTACGACAGAAAAAATAGGGTTGCCGAAAGGGCGGGAATTTCCAATGGTCGCCTATTAATGGAAAGTGCTGGACGGTGAATGGTCTGGCAAGGCATCGTGACTTGCAGCATTACCAACAGCATCGTATTTATAGCTAACAGCAAATGGAATGGTCGCTATGAAAAAACTGAAAAATGAAGCCGAACTCGTCAAGAAAGCCTTAATTGAAGGTGAAAAATACGGCCGCGAACGCGGTGTAGTTGAATTCGAACCTACTGATTCTGCCGCTGATAAATTGCTCTATATCTATCGCCTGCTAGTTCACGATAAAAAACTAACACCGCTGCCTGAGGATCAGGTATCGGCTAAAGCGATCAAACATCGGCTGGCGTTGTGGGCGGCGAAGTTGCCATGATTTGTGGCTATTAGCGAGGATTAAGAATGGAACTGACGGCCGGACTTTTGATCATCGCCATGATCGCATTCGTCATCTTTGCAGCGTTTCAAAAAGGTTCTGGGAATCAACAGCCTCAGCATGAATATGTTCTGAAACCGAAGCTCCTGTCTATTGCAGAGCGGTCATTTTTTGGTGTCTTATCGCAGGCGGTCGGTAAGGAAGGTGTTGTGTTCGCGAAAATTCGAGTAGCGGATGTACTGCAGCCACGAAAAGGACTGGACAAGTCCACGCGTCAAAAAGCCTTCAATCGTATTTCCGCTAAGCATTTTGATTATGTCATTTGTAACCCCGGGACACTGGAGGCGGTGCTAGCCATCGAGCTTGATGACAAGTCTCATCAAAGCAAAACAGCCGCAGCACGGGATGAAGTCAAAAATTCTGCTTCGAAATCTGCGGGTTTCCCGTTAATCAGAATTAAGGCCAAAAGGGTCTATTCTCTTCAGGAAATACGTGTTTCTTTGTCAGAGTACTTTCCGAATCTCATCGAAAAGGGTCAAGAGCAGGAGCCGCAGCAGCCTACTGAACAAAATGAAGCCGAAGCGGTGCCACCCTCGTGCCCTAAATGTAGTTCAATTATGCTGCTAAGAGAGAGCCAGAAAGGAAAGCATGCAGGCAAAAAATTCTGGGGTTGCAGTCAGTTTCCTGCTTGCCGGGGCGTCCAGCTTGCTGAGCCTCGTAAGGTGTCGGCCATAGCTTCCGAAGGTTCTTGAGAGTAATTAGTGACTCTAGCTCCCTCTTGAGTTACTTCAGCCCCCAGCCCTTTTTCACCAACCACGCCGACACCTTCTCCACATGCTCACCCTGCAGCGTAATGCTGGTTTCATCATTAGTACCACCACCGCCGGCCAGTTTTTTCAACTCTTTGGCCAGCGGTTTTACCTCTCCCGCGGCCAGTTGGAACGGTTCAATAATAGTCACGACGTGGCCTTTCTGAGCCTTGCGCTCAAATACCATTAGCTTGTGAAAAGCCGGTGGTTTGGGTTCTTGCGCGGTCGGTTCGTCGGGGGCGTTACCGCCGATGCTCCAGCCTACGCCGCCGTCAATTTTTGCTGCTTTGCTACGTTTACTCATGATGTTCAGGTTTCCGCTATTAGGCAGGGGCCAAATATTATTCGACGACTAGCTGCCGGAATCAAAAAGCTTCAGCAACTTGGCGAACTCTATTCTGCCGCCTTTCTCAAATTCGAAGTCGGTAGCCAGGGCTTTAATCGGGCTGCGGCGTTTAGCCAACAGCTTACGCCAGTTCAGTGAATCGACTTTTACATGCATATCCAGCTCTCGTTTAGTCGGAAAACCGGGGTGGTGCTCCACTACGCCGCGCCGAATCCATAGCGTATAGGTTTCGCCACTGTCGGTAAATTCAAAGCCAGTCACGCTGTCCAACTCCAGCGTTTTTTCGGCTTGTAGGTTGGCGGCGAGCCCATCAAAAATCGACCGCATGGGTATCGCCCTCAACATCTCATCGGAAGCATTTAAATCGCCTTGTTCGGCGGGCCCGTCGCGCAGCTCTTTCGCGCTGCTCAAATAATAGTGCCGGGCATTGGGGTTGGTGGTTTTCATGCCTAGCGCTTCAAGTGACTTAGCCCGCTCAGTTTTTACCGCGACGTCGTCTGGGTTGATATGCAGCAGCCAGTCGCTCAGTTGCAATAGCCACTGATGCTCACCCGCTTCAGCGGCTGTGTTGAAAGCGTCACGGAGAGCTTGCTCGCCACCGGCCAGGGCGGCGATCCGCTGTGCTTGCTGCAGCAAAGGTTCCGGGCGCAGCTCGCTGGGGTTGCCACTAAACCAGCCGAGGTTACCGGCGAAAACAGCGTGCGCGGAAAAGTCGACCGCACCATAAAATTCCTGCAAGTAGGGCGAGCTGGCCAGGTGCGGCGGTAGCTTAATTTTATGCATTAAATCGGTCGCTGTGAGTCCGGCATTAATCCAGCGCACCGATTGATCGTGCACATAGCGAATACCATCACGATAGTCGGTGAGCGCCCGATAAATTTCATCAGGCTCTGACATCGGCGCAGTATGGCTCGGTACCAGGTGCCTGATTGGCAGGCTACGCATTCGGTCGATGCTGGCAGCCCACTGTTTCAGGCTGCGATGTGGCGTGCCGCGGATGGTGTATAGGTTGGGAAAGGCTTTGTAGAAGTTGTCGCCTGGGGCTAATAGCCCTAACTGCGGTAGCCAGACGAATAGCTGATCGTCGGTTTCACCCGGCGCGTGTATGAGCTGGATATTCAGCCCGGCTATGACGGTGTTTAAGCCAGCGTCGAATGTTTCGGTCGGTGCGACAAAACCAAAATGGCTCTCCGGCCCGAGCCGCAGCCTTGGGCCCAGGCCGTTATTAAGGAATTGGTCATCGCTGAGATTGCTGCCGAACATGCGGTTGCTGCGTTGGCTGATGATGGGCCGGTATTCGCTGGCGATTCGGTAGACCAAACCGGCGGTTTTTTCTTGTGCCAGCACTTCCACGGCTGTGCCATCCTGCGCCAACTCGTCAATAAATGCCTGAGCGCCAAAAACATGATCGGCGTGGTTGTGGGTATAAATAATCGCTTTTAACGGCTTGTTTGATTTCTGTCGGAAGAGCTTGGCAATTTCGCTGCCGGCTTCCATCGACTCGGTGGTATCGATGACGATTAATCCGTCGTCGCCTTCTACTAGAATGGAATTGGCTAAGCCATAACCTATCGCTACCCATGTGCGTTCGCCAACTTGTTCGACCCGCTTCTCAAACGAGGCCGACAGCGCTGCCAGCTGGTCAGTGGTGACCGCAGCAGAAGTGGTGGCGGTGTTAGGCTCAGGTCCGCACCCGGCTAGCAGCAGAGTTGCTAGAACGACCAAAATTCGCGAATTAGACATGGCTCGTTATTCACTTTAAAAGTCACAATAGTCAACACAGTAGCGCAGAGCTGCGTTAGCATCACTGGCTTTCAAAAGTAGTGAAGTTGCAGCATGGGCAAAAGTATATTTATTACCGGCGCTGCGGCCGGTATTGGTCGGGCAACGGCGAGGCTGTTTGCCCGGAACGGTTGGCGTGTCGGGCTCTATGATGTTGACACCGACGGACTGCTAGCGCTGCAAACTGAACTGGGTGACTGCAGTTGGAGCCAGCAGCTTAACGTTTGCGACGATGCCAGTGTTGAGGCGGCTATCGCCCAGTTTGCCGGAAAAACCAGTGGTGCAATGGATGTGTTGTTTAATTGCGCCGGGGTGCTCACCACCGGGCCGTTTATGGATAACCCTGAGGGCACGGCAAAACGCTTGTTCGATGTGAATGTGATCGGCCTGGAAGCAGTAACCCGGCGAGCATTCCCGTTGTTGGCGACCACGGCCGGGGCTAGGGTGGTTAATATGTCGTCGGCTTCAGCGATGTATGGAGTGCCGGATTTTGCCTTGTATTCAGCCAGCAAGTTTGCCGTGCGTGGACTTACTGAAGCGTTGAATATCGAATGGCAGCAGCACGATATTCATGTCTGCGATGTCGCGCCGCCGTTTGTTGATACTGGCATGGTGAGCAATGCCAATCGGGTGCAAAGTATCGATAAGTTAGGCGTGAAACTAAGTGCGGAAGATGTGGCGGCGGTTGTGTGGAATGCCAGCCAAAAGAACAAACTGCATTGGCAGGTAGGGCGGGGCAACGCGGTGCAGGCGGCGGCATTGAGCAAGTTGCCGGGCTCGGCGGCTAAGGCATTTATGCGGAATATTGCGGGCTACTGATCGACTATTGCCAATATCCCGTTCGGGGAGACCCTGAACGGTTGAGAGAATTTTTAAGAGCTTGAAAATTTATATTTTCCGATCGCCCTGAGCTCGTCGAAGGGTTTGCTAAATTGCTTCGGGCCTTCGACAGGCTCAGGCTGAACGGTTTTTGGTATCGCTTCGCACAATGGTGTCGGCATGCTTCGCGATGCCGACCTACGAAATGAGGTTTTTGCTACTTCGCGTAGTCGTAAAAACCACGGCCGGATTTACGGCCTAGTAACCCGGCTTCAACGCGTTTCTTAATTTCTAAGCAAGGTGCGTAACGGGGGTTGCCGTACTCTTCCTGCAGGCTTTTCAAAATGGCGTAAACCACGTCGAGCCCGACTAAGTCGGCTAGTGCAAGCGGCCCTAGTGGGTGGTTGCAGCCTGCGCGCATACAGTTGTCGATTCCTTCGGCATCGCTGACACCTTCTTGTAAAGCAAACGCGGCTTCATTAATCATCGGGAATAGCACGCGGTTAACGATGAAGCCCGGCGCGTCTTTTACTTCAACCGGCTGCTTGCCGAGCTTGAGCGCTAGCTCGCGGATCGTGACTTTGGTGAGGTCTGAGGTGCGCAGGCCACTCACTACTTCAACCAGTGACATTAACGGCACGGGGTGGAAAAAGTGCATGCCGATAAACTGTTCTGGGTTTTTCACTAGTGACGCCAGTGCTTCTAGCGATAGGCTCGAAGTATTGGTGGCGATGATCGCGTCTTCATCGGCGACGTCGGCAATATGAGTCAGCACGTCGGTTTTAATGACGAGGTCTTCTGCGACACTTTCAATTATTAACTGGCAATCAGCTAAGCGGTCGTAGTCGGTGCCACCGTTAATGGCGGCCAGCATTTTTTCTGCTTCTTCTTCATGTAGTTGTTGCTTAGATACCAGGCGGTATAGCGCTTTCCTTACTCCGGCAATGCAGCGATCTACCGAGCTGTCGCTACGACCAACGAGTACCAACGGGTAGCCATGTTGTACAAAGGCTTGAGCAATGCCGGTCGACATGGTGCCGGTGCCTACGAGTCCGATTGTTTTCATAAAACTTCCTCAATATTTATTGTTATCGGTGATTTTGCGGGCAGCATATTGCCACAATCCGCCGTCTCGCCGCGACTTGACAGCGCTATACTGCGCAGCCTTTCAGTAACTGTACCGGCATATGGCAGCGACAGCACAACAGCCCGATGTGATTATTCTCGGCGCGGGCGCAGCGGGTTTAATGTGTGCAATAACTGCCGGGCGACGTGGTAAACGCGTGCTGGTACTCGACCACGCCAACAAAATAGGCAAGAAAATTCTGATGTCGGGTGGTGGGCGCTGCAATTTCACCAACCTGAATAGCACCCCTGCTAATTTCCTCTCGGCTAATCCGCATTTTTGCAAATCGGCCTTGGCGCGCTATACCCCCTGGGATTTCACCGGCATGGTGTTGGAGCACGAAATTGCTTATCACGAGAAGGCGGCCGGCCAGCTTTTTTGCGATGAGTCGTCGAAAGATATTTTGGCGATGCTGGTGGCTGAGTGTGAAAAGGTCGGCGTAACGATTCGTAGCCACTGCAATATCCGGTCGCTGGAGCATAGCGGTGAATTTGTGCTGCACACCAGCGATGGTGTGCATCGCGCTGAGGCGGTGGTGGTGGCTACCGGCGGCTTATCAATTCCAAAAATGGGCGCGACCGGCTTTGGTTATCAACTGGCAAGGCAGTTCGGCTTGAATGTGCTGCCAACACGCGCCGGACTGGTGCCGTTTACTTTGCCGGAAAAAGACTTGGTGGAGTGGAGCCCGCTATCGGGTATTGCCGTGGACGTAACGGCATCTGTGCCGGGCGCAACGTTCGCCGAGCCGATGCTATTTACCCACCGAGGCCTGAGCGGCCCGTCGATGCTGCAGATTTCCTCATTCTGGCAACTCGGTGAATCAGTTAGCGTTGAGCTTATCGCTAATGCCGGTGAGTGGTTACAGGACCAGCAGCGTCAGCACCCGAAACGTTCGCTGCAGAATACCCTGGCAACAGTATTGCCCAAACGCGTTGCTGAAACGTTAGCCCGTGTTGCATTACCCGAGGGTATAAGCGGTGAGCAAGCCATTAATACTCTCAATACCGCTCAGTGCTCAGCGCTGGCTGAAAGGCTGCAACAGATGGAATGGCAGCCTCATGGCACTGAGGGTTATCGCACCGCTGAGGTAACGCTGGGTGGCGTCGATACCGATGAGTTGTCGTCTAAAACCATGCAGGCGAACAAGCAGCCGGGCTTGTTTTTTGTTGGCGAGGTGATGGATGTGACCGGCCATTTAGGTGGGCACAATTTCCAGTGGGCCTGGGCCAGTGGTTACGCGGCGGGGCAGGCTGTTTAGCGAGTGCTAATATTCAGCATCTTTGGCTGAAATTGCTCCCACCAGGCATTCAATCGCGTTGTCACCCATCGCAATATTGTTGTGTCCCGCTTCGGGAAATAGCACGTCGCTCTCACGTCGGAAGCGTGAGGTTGAGCCAGGTTCGGCTTTGGGTGAGGAAAAGACTATGCCGTCGAATTGGCAGAATACTGAAGTGATGTGCTGCATCTCGTCGTATTGCTTGCTGGTAAATTCGAGATAGTCCGAACCCGGTGCCATCTGTCGTAAGCCGGGCGACATAAAAAATGCCAGCAATACTAAGGCCCAGTTCCAGCCGCTACCCATGTTCAGCGCAACAATTATTGCAACCAACGCATACACCACCCAGACGATATTGGTGCCCCATAGCGGCGCTCCCAGTGTCCAACCGTGGCGAATGCGCTTTTCTTCCTGTACCAGCGCCGAGGTAAGAATTAGCCCGCCCATTGAGTGGGCGACGACGTAGGCCTCGTCAATATTGTGCTCATCGAGATAGGCCGATAGCTTCCGACCTTTGCCGAGCAAATTGCTCACCTGATAACCCAGTGAAAGAATATGGCAAGGGTGGCCGGCGGCGTGAATGGCGGCCTGCATTTTTTTGTAGATAAACGGCCGACAGATAAAGCCGGGGACAATAACAACGGGTAATTTTGTCGCATCGGTGGTGAGCGGCGGCGGAGGTTTGCGGAACGGCCCGGTAACGTAACTAGCCCAGAGTTTTAGTGAGAACTTCAGGTCATCGAGGTTCTGGGCACCTTTGCTGCGTTGTTTTTCTGCGGGTATTTCCCAGGTTTTGTGCGGCATGTCTTGGTGCATGGCTGTGGCCCCCGTTATATTCAAGCTACCAAGGTACCGCTGATGGCGATGGAATTCACCCTCAACGACGGAGGTAGCATAAGTCGTTGTTAATTATTAACTATTAATAGCCGGTCGCATTCGTAGTTTCTGAGTAACTAATCGCCAATCGCTTGGCTTAGTTTGCTCAGGAATGCTTCAACACGTTCGGCATTCACGCCTAAATCACTTTTTCCAACGCGGCTGGAGGAGCGCATATCAATCGTGCTGCCAGCTTCGCTGCGCGCCACTCGCAGTACAATATCGTCTTTAAAGCCGAACCAACGACTTTGGTCAACGGCTTCAATACGGCCACGGCGGCTATCAGCAGCGAGTAGCTCCCAGCCTTGTTGTTTTATCAGTTCCAGAGCAATCGGAAAAACTGTTTCCGGGTCTTTACCGGTTCGCAGTGGTGCGAGGCTGTCGTAAGCGCAGCTTTGCGCTTTAGCCAGCTCGTCGCCAGCGTAAGCAGTGGAGTTAGCGGTATTGTTGCCGCGCACAGCGACCGAAGCTTCGAAGGCCGGTGGGTTTTGGCTGTCGGTACTGATGTCGTGAATAACCGGCAGCGACCGAAACTTTTGCAGCTGTTTTACCGGCGTAATTAGCGTGCCGACGGCGATGATGATGGCTAGCAGTGCAAGTGGCATTCCACGGCGGTTGCCGCCGAACCAGGTATGGCCAAGGCCCATTACGCCCAGCAGTACCGCGGCGGCCGCGGTAAAAGCGGCGTACTTTATAACGGTTAGCAAGGCATAGTCGTAGTCCCACCAGCCTTGTTTGTAACCAAGGGGAGCGATCACTAGCCCTACCAGAGCCGCTACGGCGAGTAGCAGCGCGAGTGCTGCTAAACCGGAGCGCGGGCGGTCGTCGTAATCATTCATTGTCAAATTTCGCCTGTATTCACATGTTCAAGGCTGATTTTGCCCGACCCAGACGGTTCGGGCTACATGCCAGCAGGCCAAATATACATGGCTTGGCTGCCGGTCGGTGGCAGCAGTGCGCCGACAGCGCCTGGCTGGTTGGCGGGCAGGCGGGCATAAATAGAATCGCCTTTGATACCGGCGTTGTTGTAGCGCACCACCCGCGCATCGGGGCTGCCACTTAGTTCGCGAGCCAATTCAATGGCGTCGCTTAGGCGGCCAATGCGGTCGATTAGCCCCAGCTCCAGCGCTTGGTTGGCGTTAAAAATCCGGCCATCTGCCACGTTGGTTAAGTCGGTCTGCTGAAGTGCAGGGCGACCGCTGCGAACGACACTGATAAAGCGCTGATGCATTGAATCCAGCAGGGTCTGCACTATCTCATTTTCTTCTGCTGTCGATGGCCGGGTGGGCGTTAATAGCGTTTTTAGTCGGCCAGCGTGTACCGTTTCATCACGGACACCGACTTTTTCCATAAGGCCGCTAACTTCATATTTCGCCAGGATAACGCCAATAGAGCCGGTGATACCGGTCGGGTGCATTACCACCTCGTCGGCCGCACAGGCAACGTAATAACCGCCGGATGCGGCGACATCCGCGAGCGAGGCGATTACTGGAATTTTTTGCGTATCGGCAAATTGCCGAATACGGGCATAGACGTCATCGCTGGCAGTAACGCCGCCGCCGGGGCTATTGATGTGCAGCACCAGTGCTTTAATTTTTTCGTCATCGACCGCACGCTTGAGCGCCGAATCTATCGCAGTAAGTGTACTGATGCCGCTGCCTAAGCCGAGTAGCGATGATGGCGGTACGCTGCTAATGACCCCTTGCACATCGAGCAATAAAATTTTGTCGCTATTGCCTTTTTCGACCACTTGTTCAGCGCTGCGCTGAGGGCCGTTGAGTAAACCAATATTCGGCGCGAATACGCAGCCGGATAGGAGCAGGGCAGCTGCGACAGTAGTGAGTAATTTCATTGCTTAATCCGGTGCTTTGCACTTAGCGGCATTATCGATCAGCCGTGTCACGGTTGAGTAGCGTTAGGTAGCTTTGATAGCGACGCTGGCTGATATCGCCGTCGCTCATGGCCCGTAGAATGGCGCACTGCGGTTCATGAGTGTGCTGACAATTTGAAAATTTGCAGTCGCCAATGAAGGGCCGGAATTCACGGAAGCAGTTGCCGAGTGTGGTTGAGGGCAATTCGGGTGGTTGAAAGTCACGGATGCCGGGCGAATCGATTAACGTGCTGCCGTTACTGTCCAGCCGGAATAAGCGACTGGAAGTGGTGGTGTGTTTGCCTTCGCCACTGGCGGCAGAAATAGCGCCAACCCGCAGCTCGGCATCCGGCACCAGAGCATTAACAAGTGACGACTTGCCGACACCTGAAGCGCCGATAATCAGCGAAGTTTTACCTTGTAATTGCTCGCGCACCCGCTGCAGGGATACTTCATCGTGTTGGCTGCATTCCAACAATCGATAACCCAACGCCTGATAGCTTTGCATCAATGCTGAACACTCATCGCTGACGATATCCTGTTTGGTGCGTAGTAGGATGGCCGGTATTCCGGCCAGCTCAGCACCAATAAGGCAGCGGTCAATC
>CAJQNE010000386.1 GCA_905479545.1 uncultured Gammaproteobacteria bacterium
GTACATCAGCGTGATAATGAGTAGTGCCGAGTAGCTTTGGTAACGAAAAATGAAGCAGAAAGTAATAAACGTCAGCAACGCGGCTACTTGCGTCACCAGCACTCTTCTGCCGCTTACATCCGCCAACCAGCCCCAAAACAACGGAGCAACAATGCGACTACCAAAAAATACCGCAGTTATTGTGCCCAGTTGCACTGGAGTCATGCCAAGCGAATAGAGAAACGGCGGCCAGTGAGGCGCAAATATACCGAGCGCGCCGAAGTAGAAAAAATAGAACGTACCAAGGCGCAGCATCAAGCTGCGCTGGCCTGGTCCTATCGGCTCAGCGTTCAGAGCGGTTTAGCGCCCAAGACGGTTATTCCGCACCCGGGGCGCTGGCTGGAATAATTGGCGTGCCACTGCGTACATCGCCGTTTTGGCCTCGCTGGCGCAACGCATGATCCATTAGCGTTAGCGCGACCATTGCTTCGGCAATCGGAACGGCACGAATACCTACGCAGGGATCGTGACGTCCGGTGGTAATCACTTCCGTGGCGTTGCCGTCAACATCGACACTTTTGCCCGGCAAGCGAATACTGGAAGTTGGTTTCAGCACAATGGAGGCGACAATGTCCTGGCCGGTAGAAATACCACCGGCAATGCCACCGGAGTGATTGGTTAAAAACCCTTCCGGCGTAATCTCGTCGCGGTGCTGCGTACCTTTCTGGGTCACCGCGTCAAAACCGTCGCCAATTTCTATGCCTTTAACGGCGTTAATGCTCATTAAGGCGTGCGCCAATTCGGCATCCAGGCGATCAAACACGGGTTCGCCCCAACCGGGCGGGCAGTTATTTGCCACGATAGTCAGCTTGGCACCGATAGACTCACCCTCTTTCGAGAGCTTTTTCATATAGGTCTCGAGCTCTGGCACGGTATCGGCATTGGGGCAGAAGAACGGGTTGTTCTCAACTTCATCCCAGCTTTGGAATTTCGCGACCACTTCGCCGATTTGGCTCACATAACCACGCACTTCAATACCGTGCTGCTGTTTCAGCCACTTTTTAGCGACCGCACCCGCGGCCACTCGCATGGCAGTTTCACGCGCTGAAGATCGTCCACCGCCGCGATAGTCGCGGATACCGAATTTTTGCTGGTAGGTGTAATCCGCGTGGTTAGGGCGGAATTTGTCCTTAATCTTCGAATAGTCTTTTGAGCGCTGATCCTGATTTTCGATCACCAGTCCAATCGGCGTGCCGGTGGTTTGGCCTTCAAATACGCCGGAGAGTATTTTTACTTCATCGCCTTCCCGGCGCTGCGTTACATAGCGCGACTGGCCCGGCTTGCGGCGATCCAGATCGATCTGCAAGTCGGCCTCGGTCAGTTCCAGTCCCGGCGGGCAGCCATCAACGATCGCACCCAGCGCTAAACCGTGACTTTCGCCAAAGGTGGTTACCGTGAATAGTTTGCCAAAGCTGTTGCCCGCCATAAAATAAACCCTTATTACTTCTTGTTTTTCAGTAGCGCCGAACGCTGCTTCCACGCTTCGGCAAAATCACGAGCAAACAGCTCAATTTCTTCAGCGTACAAGGCAAAAATACCGAGCCCACCGTGTTCAAATTCTAGCCAGTTAAACGGTACCTGTGGAAACCGTTCTGCCAACGCCTCACAGCTATTGCCTACTTCGCAGATCAACAGGCCTTGCGGTCTTAGCCACTGACCTGCTTCAGCGAGCATTTGTAGCGTTAAATCCAGGCCGTCTTCGCCGGAAGCAAGCCCGAGCTCAGGCTCATGCTTAAACTCATCCGCCAGTGCCGCCATATCTTCAGCGTCTACATACGGCGGGTTACTTATAATCAGGTCGTAACGCGTTCCGGTAGGTAGCGGCGAAAACAAGTCACCGGCAAACAGTCGGAGCCGATCTGCTACGCCATGTCGTAAGCGATTGCGCTGAGCAACGGCCAGGGCGGCAGTGGATATATCAACGGCATGTACTTCAGCCTGCGGCAGTGCCAGCGCGGTCGCTATGCCAATGCAACCGTTGCCGGTGCAAAGGTCAAGCGCGGTAGTGACATCCCCACTATCCAAAAACGGTTCAAATCGTGCAGCAATGAGCTCGGCTAATGGAGAACGCGGTACCAATGTATCGCGGCTCACATAATACGGCATACCACAAAACCACGCCTCGCCAGTGAGATAGGCCACAGGCAAGCGTTCAGAAATGCGTCGCCCGACCAGCTCGTTGCAGACGCTAATTTGCGCGTCGTTCAGTAGCAACGCCAACGGTAGCGGCTCAGTGACGTTCAGCTGAAGCGCAAAAGCCAATAACCAAGCGGCCTCATCGTGAGAATTATCAGTACCGTGGCCATAGGTTAATGCCGCATTATCGAAGCGCTCTGCGGTATGGGCTAACAGCTGCTGCAGCGTAGTCGGAGCGTTCTCTGGCATCAAAGGTTGGCGAGGTTCAAATCGGGTCGCAGATGATACCTGAAGCCGGTAATGGAATAATGCGCGCATGACTGATATCAACACGAACCGCCGTAACCCCCGCACTATCCTCGCCTACGCCATTACCGGTATTACCGCCGCCGTTCTCGGTGTGTTGGTCGCCTGGGCCTTATTGGAACAAAGTAAGCCCGACATTCCGGATGGGGGTAGTACCGTCGCCCTACCACAGCCGCGTGATATTGCAGCGGCGCAGCTGGTTGATGAAACCGGTGCGCCTGCATCACTGACCGGCGGCTGGGGCATGGTGTTTTATGGTTTTGTCCATTGCCCGGATATTTGCCCACAAACACTCCATCTTATTGAGCAAATGGTCGGTAAATTACCTGCCGATGTACCCGAGCCCACCGTGTATTTGGTCAGTGTCGACCCCGCTCGGGATACCCCCGAAATACTCGGTGAATACGTGCGTGCGTTTAACCCGAAATTCAAAGCGCTGGTTGGTACTGATGTTGAAATTAAAAAGATCGCTCAGAGCATGGGGGCAGCTTATTTTCGCGCTGCCGGTGGCGACGATGAAAACTACAATATGAACCACACAGCTGCGGTATTTATCGTTAACCCGGAAGGTAAGCTAGCGGGTTATTCGAATGCCCCGCATACTGTTGAGTCGCTTAAAACCTCCTATTCACAAATCGTTAAGGCTGCAAAATAGTGAAGAATCTACTGAAGTATTCTGGCCTGCTGGCCGCCGGCGTTATGTCCACCGTGGCAATGGCACAGCCAAAATTCACAGCCAGCGATAGCCGCGCTGAATTATTAGCCCCTGGCGCCTGGGCCGCTTATATGCAGCTGACGAACACCAGCCCTGCCCCCGCACTAATTACCGGCGTTAGCAGCCCGCAATTCGCCTCGGCCGATTTGGTCGTTCGCTCCGGTGACCGGTTTGCGCCACAAACCGCGATATATTTTAGCGGTGGCGAAAGCGGCGAGTTACGGGCTAATGCGGCTCACGTGTTATTAGTAAACCCTGTTTCAACGGATACCCGTATTACTCTGAATTTTGAATTGTCTGACGGCAGTAGTAGCACAACGCAGTTGCAGCTCTATCCTGTGGAGGGGAATGACAACCCTGCTGCTGAAACTCCTGCTGCCAAGGCCGGTAGTAAGTCGGAACGACAAGGCGCGAAGAAAAGCCGCGTTAGCACTAATAACCCTTCGCGCCGCTAAGTAAAAACATTCTATGAGCATTCTCGACAAGATTCGCGTCAGCCCGCAATATTTACTGCCGCAGCATGGTTATTCGCGGGCGGTGCGCAGCTTCTCTCGGATAGAAAACTCGCTAGTGCGCAAACCGACCATTTGGGCATTTAACCGTTTGTTTGACCTCGACATGGCGGAAGCCCGGCAGCCAGACATCGCAAGCTATAAGAGCTTAAACGCGCTTTTTACCCGGGAACTCAGTGATGACGCGCGGGTAATTGCTAAGGGTAACAATACTGTTGTTTGTCCGACAGATGGCACCATGAGCGAATTCGGCCAGATTGCCGACGGTCAATTATTACAAGCCAAAGGTATAGGCTATAGCCCTACCGACTTGCTGGGTGGCGATGCTGAGCGCGCTGCTGCCTTCGACAACGGTAGCTTTGCCACCGTCTACCTGGCACCGCATAACTACCATCGAATACACGCGCCCATTGCTGGCCGGCTGTCGGAAATGCATCACCTTCCCGGCATGCTGTTTAGTGTGAATTTACTCACCGCCCGCACTGTTCCGGGGCTATTTACCCGCAATGAACGCGTCGTTACTTTATTTGATACCGCGCATGGCAAGGTTGCAGTAGTGCTGGTAGCTGCGATGGGCGTTGGCCACATGGAAACCAGCTGGCACGGGCCTATTGAGCCCGAAGGCGGCAAGCAGGTGACTAGTTGGTATTACCCGACTGCTGGTGAAGGGCAAGTCTCATTGGAAGCCGGCAATGAATTAGGGCGCTTTAACCTTGGCTCAACCGTGGTGATGTTGTTTGAACGTCCACTAGAGTGGAGCGCTGAAACTGCTAAGGGCTTAGCCGTGCAAGTGGGTGAGGCGCTGGGAACGCTCTAGGAACCGTCTA
>CAJQNE010000387.1 GCA_905479545.1 uncultured Gammaproteobacteria bacterium
TTCGACGTTGCCAAACCAGCGATTAGCGTCCCAGCCTTTTTTCTTGGCTAGTTTACGGGCGTCTTCAACGTGTCCCAGGCCGGCGTTGTAAGAGGCCAGGGCGAACCATATACGGCTGCTGTAAGGAATGTCTTCGTGCAACTGGGTCCATTGCCAGGCGAGGTATTTGCAGCCGGCTTCGAGGCCTTCGTTGGGGTCCTGAATGTTCTTTACTTTCATTTGCCGTGCGGTTGCCGGCATCATTTGCATCAGGCCGCGGGCACCTGCTTTGGAGCGGCGTTTCGGATCGAAGCCACTTTCCTGAGCGACCAAGGCGGTGATCAGTCGCCAGTCAAAGCCATTGCTCTTGGCGTGGCGGCGAATCATGTCGTCATAGCCGGTGTTGTTGTGGGCAACTAGGGTGGTGTCTTGCTGGTTGGCTTTTGCTAGCCGGGCCAGTTCGCCGGTCGGGCTGAAATATTTGGCCCACAGTAGGTTGTAGAACCGCGTGCCTTTTTTGTTTTTGTCGAGAAAGTTGTTGAGCTGTTGGCGAAGTTCATTATTACTCGCGCGGGTTGCCCAGGCATTCGCGGTGGCTTTGCCTATAGCGGGGCCAACATGCAAGCCATGCAGTGCTATTTTCGGTAGGTCTGCGATGGGGCCGCCGACAGCCGTGGCTTCGAAGGCTCCGCTGGCGATACCGGCGAGCAAATCATCTAGTTCGATGCCATCTGGAGCAGGTACTAGCGCAAAGCCCAGTCCTTGCGCTTCGAGTCGCTCCAGCGGTTTCCAGCTGGGTGACTTATAACGGCTGGTGACGATATGCCCGGCCAATTCGTTAAGACTACGAATGGCTGCGTCGCTGCGGCTTACGATGCGCTGTGCGGCATAATGGTAGGGCGTTGTGAATACCACGTTGTCGTCGCCTTGCTCGCCCTTGGCAAGAAAACCGGCGGCAACGTCGGCTCTGCCGCTGACCAGTACGTCGAGCAGGCTGTGGTCCTCATCGGGTACTACAACTTCTAGCCGGAGTTTTTGGGCTAGGGCGAAGGTCCGTAGCAATTCATACTCGAAGCCTTTCAGCTTGTTGTCGTGTAAATAATACGAGTTGCTGTCGTGACGGAGCGCTACGCGCAATACGCCGCGTTGTTTAATGTCGGCCCAATCACCATCGCTGCGCAGTGAGGGTTCGCCGTTTAGCTGATGCGAAATCAGGTAGCTATTGAGAGCGGTCTGCAGCACGCTGCTGTCGTGTCGCATCGCCCAGGCTTGAGGCTTGTTTCGCGCAAGGTTGAACGCCACCCGAACGTCGTCGCGATGTTCGAGTAATTGTTTGAGGCGGGTGCTACTGCTAACCGCAACATCAATCTCGCCGCTGGCGACGCGATCTAGCAAATATTGGTCAAAATCAGCGGTTTCAGCTTGCAGTTTAATCGTAGGCCAGCTGCGTTGCAGTTTTTGGAGGGTTACCCAGAACGCCGAGCCGGGCTCGGCAGATACGCGGCGACCCGCGAGGTCTGCCGGGGTGCGGAGGCGCTTGTCGTTGGCACGCACGATGGCTTGCTGACGGGCGTGGCCAACGGGTAGAGAAAACCGCATGGTTTGTTTATGGCGAGCGCTGACGTTAACGTTGGCGGCGATTAAGTCGACAATGCCTTCGTGGAGGAGTTCGGTGGCACCGGCGGCGTCGGGCATTTCCAATAGGATGGGGCTCATGCCCATATCTACTGCGAAGGCAATCGCGACGTCGCGCTGCCAGTCATCTGAGCTACTGTCGTTAACGAGTATTCGTAATTCGCCGCGTTGTTGTATTTCCGACAAATCGCCGAATTGCTGCAGGCTCAGGGGCTCAGGGTTGTGGACTACGCTAACTCTGGCTTCAGGCGCTACAATCATATCCTGATCAATTGTCACCTCGGCCGTCACCGCCTGCTCATCAATTCCACGATCAACTACCGAAATAGCCGGTGCTTGGTAGTTTTGCTGGTACTCGATGGGCGCTGAGTTCGCTGGCATAGTACTGCAGCCAGAGAGCAACGCGCTGGAGGCTCCTGAAATTGCAAACACGAACGAGTACATAAAAAAGCGACGAGAGGCCGCATTTTTTCTAGTTGTCGGATTCATAGGCTTGTTGAGGTTGTTGTACTGTTGACTTGTTGTAGTGCTGGCGGCGGTTATAGTGGTTCGGGAGCCGTCAGAATGTATGTCTTAATGCAACGGCATAAATTATAGTGCGGTGCAACATAATTTAATAGTGCACTGCAACATAATTACCAAAATTGCCTTTACGATGGGTCGTTATGTACAAAAAGTGGCCGATTTCAGTAGTTTTTCTATTTCTTAGGGTGTTTTAGTGAGCGAGGTTTCCGCGAGTTCAGGGTCAGTTGAGGGCCGAAAATTCGAAAAAATACAGGCGCTTAGCTTTGATCTGGATGATACTTTGTGGCCGTTAATGCCAACTGTGTTGCACGCAGAGAAGGCTCAGTGGGCCTGGTTGTCTGACCATTATCCCCAGCACTCTGCGGTGTTTACCCGCGACCGTGCAGCGGCTATCCGCGAGCGATTACTCATCGAACGTGCCGACAGCATCGCGAATGTCAGCTGGATGCGGCAAGAGCTGTTGCGACGACTGGCGGAGGAGGCCGGATTAAGTGCCGCAAGTACGGAACAAATGGTTGCGGGCGCATTCGCTGAATTTTTAGTGCAGCGCTGTGCGGTCGGGCCTTTTGCCGATGCGTTGGAGGTGTTGCCGCGTTTAGCCGAGCGCTACAAGTTGATAGCGATTACCAATGGTAATGCCGACGTGTTTGCTACTGAGTTGGGGCCACTATTTGAATTTTCTTTGTCACCCGTTGATCAGCCTGATGACGCGCCAACGGCGAAACCCGAAGCGGGAATTTTTCGGCAGGCGTTGACCAGGCTGGGGCTGGAGGCTGAGCAGGTTTTGCATATTGGCGATAGCGTGGAGCATGACATTGCCGGAGCTGCGGCAGTGGGTATGCCTGCAGTGCTGATGCAGCACGAGTTGATTGATGGGGCGGCGAACAGCGCGGCTTATGCTGCGT
>CAJQNE010000388.1 GCA_905479545.1 uncultured Gammaproteobacteria bacterium
TTTCGTGAGTGAGTTCAATGGATGCATCTGCTTCGGTTTCATCGTCAGCAAGCTCGTGATGCAGCACGGAGTTTTCTAGCCACAACAGATGAGTTTCGCCGAGATCGGTAAATGCGAACTTAATGCTGGTGTCTTTGCCCGCAGCTTTTTCGCTATCAACGCGAGCTGCCATGGAGTCAAAAAACTGGTGGATCGGAATGGCTCGCAGCATGCCTATCGCATCGGTCATCTTTACGCCGGTTTTCGGCCCGCCGTGGCGTAGCTCGAAGGCGGCGCTTAGATAGACATCACGCCATGGTCCTGATTCTGATTGGTAGCCAAGTTGATCGTAGGTTTTCGCCAGCAACTGGCGACCCGCATCGTTACCCGGTTCGGCAAATACCAGGTGGTTGAGCAGTTGAGCGGTCCAGCGATACTCGCCGCTATCAAAGGCGGTTTGCGCTTTCTCGATGAGCGCCGCAGAGCCGCCGGCTAAGTCCACGTACTTGCTACCTGCATCGCTCGGTGCAAGCGGGTTCAGGTTCGCCGGGTTGCCGTCGTAGTAGCCGAAGTACCAGTTGTACACGGCCCGTGCATTGTGCCGCAGCGTGCCGTAATAGCCCCTGGTTGAGAAATTAGTTTCCAGCGACTCAGGCAGAGTAATGGCGTCGGCAATTTCCAGCGGGGTCATGCCATTGTTAGCCATCCGTAGCGTTTGGTCGTGAATGAATTTGTAGATGTCGCGCTGTTTTTTCAGGAAGTCCTGAACCTTGTCTTTACCCCACAGCGGCCAATGGTGACTGGCGAAATAAATCTCCGCCTCACCGAACTGTTTGCGGGCCTCTTCAATGTAGTTGCTCCAGACCAAAGCATTACGGACTTTGGCACCGCGCAAGGTATAGACGTTGTGCAGGTTGCGGGACACAACTTCCGCGCCGCAAAACGCTTTCTGTTTCGGCAGGTAAAATGTGAATTCTGCCGGGGCTTCTGAGTTCGGCGTGTACTGGAACTCGATTTCTACGCCATCGATATTCAAGGTTTGACCGGTTTTGCTGATGATGTCGGTCGGCTCGGCGATGCTCACAATGCCGCCGAAGGGTGGTTCTTTGCCCAGGCCGGTATCAACATGGCCGCGCTCGTTACGGGCCAGACGTTGGCCGTACATTAAGCCTGCCCGGCGTTGCATTGCTACGCCGGCCATTACGTTTTCACTCACGGCTTCTTCTACGAAGCCCAGTGGCGCGACAATACGGATGCCTTCGCTACGGATCTGCTCGGGAGTGACAACGCCTTCAATACCGCCGAAGTGGTCGATATGGCTGTGGGTTAAAAGTATCGCTTTAATAGGCTTGTTGCCTAAGTGTTTGCGGGCAAATTCGATAGCCACCGCAGCGGTTTGTTTTGAGGTTAGCGGGTCTACCAGAATCCAGCCGTTATCGCTTTCAATAATGGTCAAATTCGCCAGGTCAAAACCGCGTAGCTGATAAATGCCGTCGCTAACCTTGAACAGACCATGGATGCCATTGAGTTTGGCCTGGCGCCACAGGCTGGGGTTCACCGAAGCGGGAGCGTCACCCTGCACAAAATCGTAGTCGCTTTGGTTCCAGACCGTTACGCCTTCGTCGTTTTTCGCCTCCAGTGATTCCATGCTGGCAATTAAGCCTTTTCGGGCAAGCTCAAAATCTTCCTGGTCACTGAGTGGTAGTTGGTCCGCGACCCTGGCGTTAGCGGAGGCGGTAGTGGCGGTAGCCGGGCTGTGACCTTCGGCATTGTCGCCTTTTTGCGGGGTGTAGTCGGACGGTAAATCACCACAGGCCGAAAGCAGGGTAGTCAACGCAATGGCAGTGACGAGTCGTTGGAATGCCGCAATACAGAAGTTCATTGTGTTCGCACCTCATTAAGCTATTTTTATAGTGTGGCGGTAAGCCTAGCGCGGTTACGTTACGGCTAGCTATGACCGCTAATTTTGTGCGGTTAGATTTACTGACCAATATCGTTCGAATTAACTCACCGTCAGACCAGCAACTGCTCGCTTAGCGTAACGAAGCCATCGATAAGCTGCGTGCGACTGATGTTCGGCGGTGGGTCGCTGATGTAGCGCACCAGCGTGAGCATTACGCTGTTGACAAAAATGTAGGCTTTTACCGGCAGGTCCTTCTGCGGTTTTTGTGGCGGATGATGCAGTAGATACAGGCTGAGCGCGCCGAGTGCCTTTTGTTCCAGTGTGGCAATCAGTTGTAGACCGTCAAGTTGGGCCCAGTAACGAACAACATTCAGGTAACGGCCATTATTTGCTTCCAACAATAGCCAGACGTGCTCGAGTAATTGGCGGGCGAAGCCACTTACGGTTACTTCGGTAAGATTCGCCAGCTCGGCATCCACCACCGCTTGCAGCTCGGCAACCAGCGATTCCATCGCCGCTTGGTACAAGTCTTCTTTGCGATCAAAATACTGGTACAGCGAACCGACACTTACGCCGGTTCGCTCGGCGATGCGTACCGTGGTGGCCGCTTCCAGCCCTTCTTCAGCAATGGTTCTGATTGTCGCTTCAATCAGGCTGTCGACGAGCGCTCGCGAACGTTGCTGCCGTGGTCGTTTCCGCATGGTGCTCACTCAAACTATAGAAAGCGAATGGTATGCGAATTATTATTCGTATTAAGCTGGTGTTCTGTCAATGGCAGCAGTCAATAACGGTTTCTGAGATATGGCAACCTGCCAATTAATAGCACAGCTAAGGAGAGTTCACGATGCACGCAAGCAGTAACGAAATTACCGGCTCGGCGTCACCTGCAGCCAATACCGTCTATCGTGCGTTACCTCGTGAGTCGGGGCTGCCGGTAATCGGCAAGTCGTTGGACTGGATTCGCGGTGCCGACCGCCTGCTGGAGCGGTTGCATCGCGACCACGGCTCGGCAGTGACTGTCCGGATGGTCGGCATCGATATGACTTATCTGATGGGTGCTGAGGCGAACCAACTGGTACTTCAGAACCGCGGAGGACATTTTGCGAGTAGTGTTTGGGAGGAGTTGATCGGGCCGTTTTTCCATCGCGGTCTGATGCTGCTTGATGACGATGAGCATCGGCTTCATCGCCGCGCTATGCAAGCCGCGTTCAGCAAACCGGCGCTGGCGGGATATCTCCGTGATATGCAGCCACGCATCCAACATGAAGTCGGTCGCTGGCAGCCCGGTGATCGGTTTATGGGGTTTGCTGCGCTTAAAACCTTAACTCTGAATATCGCCAGCGAAGTATTTGTTGGTCATGCTCCGGGAGCAGCCTCTGAAAAAATGAATACCGCCTTTCTTGATACGGTGCAGGCAGCCACCGGCATTGTTCGTCTCGGTATTCCCGGCACCCGTTGGTATCGTGGCTTAAAAGGCAGAAAGTATCTCGAAAGATTTTTTGCCGCCGAGATAGCGGAAAAAAGAGCCATCCCGGCGGATGATCTTTTTTCGCGACTTTGTGAAGCGCGTGATGAAACCGGCGAGGCTTTCAGTGACGAAGACGTTATTAATCATATGATCTTCGTGCTGATGGCTGCACACGACATCAGCACTATCACGCTGGTAAATATGCTCTATCAACTCGCCAGAAATCCTGACTGGCAGGAACGTTTGCGGCAGCAAAGTCAGGCGGTAAGCGGCGATAGGTCGGCAGCACTAACAGCCGATGACTTAGCCGCACTGACGGATATTGATTTAGCCATGAAAGAAACGCTACGGCTTTGTGCGCCGTTACCGGCGATGCCACGCAAAGTGGTGCGCGACACTGTATTCGATGGCTATTTGCTAAAACAGGGCAGCTCGGTGGCGATCAGCCCGACGCTGACTCATTCAATGTCGGAATACTGGCAGGAGCCCGATAAGTTTGACCCCGAACGATTCAGTCCGGAACGCTGTAAAGGCATGCATCCGTTCCAATGGCTACCGTTTGGCGGCGGTGCGCACAAATGTATTGGTCTGCATTTCGGCGAAATGGAAGTGAAGTCGATTTTGCACCAAATTCTATTGAATTTTCGTTGGTCGGTACCCGCTGACTATGTGATGGAGCAGGACTACACCAGCCTGCCTATCCCGAAAGACGGCCTGCCGCTGCAACTGGTAGCACTTTAAGATGTTGTGTCTGGCTGATGAGGCTTAGCCAGCCGCGGCCAGTTGACCGCTGCGGGCTTCCTGTCGCGACCGTTTCATTCTGTACATAGCGGCATCAGCGGCTGAAATGGTGTCGGTCAGTTGCTGCTGGTGTTTATGGCAGGCGGCGCCGACTGAGGCATTTATGTCCTCGGCTACCAAGGCCTCGGTCAGCCGTTGTTGCAATTGCTGCATCTCGTCAATACCGCATTCCAATGCAGCGATAGCGAATTCATCGCCGCCGATACGTGCGACCAAATCACCATCGCGCACGTGCTCGGTGAGCACCGTTGCAGCGTTTTTTAACAGTTCATCACCGGCAGTGTGGCCCATTGTGTCGTTGACCTGTTTCATATCGTCGACGTCAATAATAAAAATACTCACCGGACTACCGAGCTGGGCGATAGATGTTTGCACATGTTTTAGGTGCTGGTTCCAGCCGTGCCGGTTAGCTATGTCGGTGAGAGCGTCCGTAAGCGCTGCAGTTTGTAGCGCTTTAATATGATGGCTATGCTGTAGCGCGTCCATTTCCTGGGTGGCAATCGCTCCCAGCATTTGTGCCAGCAATTTTAGTAACGGCAGCTGGGCATCAATGTTGTTAGTTTGCACGTCTGGGCTGAGAGCGCACAGCGTGCCGAACAATTCGTCGTTACCGGTATGAATAGGCACGCCTACATAGGTGCCTATCTGAGCAAACTTTAGCAGCGGTGATTCAGCGTACTCGGGCACTTCGGCAACATTCAGCGCAATATTAGGGCCTTTTTTGGCCGTCATTCGCTCACAAATTGTATCCGCCCATGGCAATGCTGAGCCGGGCTCCAGTCCATAGGCTTCGGCTTTGCCGCTCAATAAAATCTGCTGCCCGTCAGCAACCCGTGTTGCCATCCACATGCCCACATCTATGTGGCTGTGTAAGTACTCAATTACAGCGGCGCTTGCCGCTTCAAAGTTAGATAAGCCTTGCACGTCAGGTAGTGGGATAATTTTTTTGTCAGGATCGGCCATGCGCGGGAAAATATCACAGTTCAACTGCACAGTTTAGTTAGGCTTTGCTGAGCCTTTATTATGACAAGTGGATGACATTGCCAAGGAAAATGTCTACGGAGTGTGTGTAATTGGAGTTAGCTCGCGTAGTCGGCAAGAATCGTTGCTGTAGCCTGGCGGTCAGCTTCAGATTTTTGTTGAATGTCTTCAGCCAATACTTTCGCCAACTTGCTGCCGACAAGCGGTACCTTGGCTTCTACGGTCCAGTTCATCTTGTTGACGGTTTGCTCGCCATCGGCGACCAGCTCCATATTGCAGTGCAGGGTGGTCATCGACGACATTCCTGCTAATTCAACGTCTAGCGTACCTCGGTTGGTCGTCTTGTCCCAATGGTCGGTTTGCTGCACACCCACGGGCTTATCCTGCGGCACAAACTTCTGGGCGAAGCCGGGCAGTTTAACGGTGGGTAGCATCTTAAAGCGCACTACCACTGACGACTCGTTCGCATCGGAGCTGCTATCCATTACCTGAATATCAGCAAGACCCAACTCGGCATACTTACGCGGCGCGAAGGCCGGGTCGAAGTAAGCTTTTTGCACAACTTCAAGAGGGAAGTCGAAACGATGTTCTTCAGTAAATTTCACGTAGGTACCTTTAGTTCGAAAAAATGGTCGGTTCGTTAGTATGCCGGTGCCGCCGGGGATTGGGTAGCTATAAGTTGCACTAACCAGCAGGCGATATTGTTCGCCTGAACTTACCTGACTGCTTGTGCTTAAGCGTACTTTTTATCCGTTTATCTGTGAATATAATTCGTTTAGCGATCATTTATATTTTACATAACGATTGAACAATATAGTGCCTTCCGCCATCAACCGCCGACCAGCATAGCGGCATTAAGTAAAGAGGTAGTCATGAGAAACATTGATTCTAGCCAAGAAACCACCTCAAGCTGGTTGTTGCTCAAGCGCGCTGTTTCTGCAGCCGCCTTTACTACCGTGTTGGCTATTATTCCAGCCACAATGCTGCCTACTACTGCCATGGCCGATGATTTCATTGAGCATTTTCCAGCCGTGCAGCTGGTTGTTGCGAGCAGCGACGGTGCGGATAAAAAGGCGGAGCCTGCTGTGGAGGCCCGGCCCGAATCGCTGGTTTATGCAGCCGAAAGTTTATTACAGACACCCTACAGCCAGTTTATCGCTGGCGGGCAATCTGTCGACTGGAACGAGTCAGCAGGCGACGACTGGCAAGTGAGCCTATCGATGCTGAAAACCGGTACGCTTGCAACGCCAACACGTTGGGCCATGCTGCGCTATACGCGGGCGATCTGGTAACAGTCGACGTTATACACTCAACACAGGTAATCGATGCCGATACGATACCAATTACGGTACCAAGCCAAAGCTTGTCTCTGTCAAGAGCTGGTCAACCTGTTTACGTTCGCTAACATCTAAAGCCTTATAACTATCCGTTAACCACTGCAGGCACTTGCCTTGGTAGGGAAATACCTGTTGCTGCCACGGGCGGCCATCAACCTGAGTTTCGACCACCTCGTTACCCGCTATTAGCGTTGCAGCATTAGCTTTCATCGCTGGCAGATAGGTCCGGCCGATTTCATTCAGCAGCTCCATGATGCCATCAGGCACCGAACCTGTTTGCCACCAGTCGCCCGTTTGAGCGCCGGAAAGGTCTTCCATTAAATCGACCCAGGCATACACCCGCGGCGCACGCTGTAAGGTCTCGGCCATCGGCGTCGGATCAAAGTGGGTAAGGGCGGTTAGCTGGCCATAGATGGCGAAATCGGCACTGCCAGGGCGATGACCCATGACATAAGGTTGTGATTGCAGCAGCTTATCCATAATGTCGAGAAAACGTTTAAAGCTGGC
>CAJQNE010000389.1 GCA_905479545.1 uncultured Gammaproteobacteria bacterium
AAACAAACGCCGCGATGCTGGCGATATTGATTATTCTGCCGGCTTTTTCAGTCGCAATCAGTCGCGCGGCCACTTCACGAGCCAACACAAACGGACCTTTCAGGTTGGTATCAATTACCCGGTCAATTAAGTCCAGCGGCATTTTAGTTGCGTGTTGAGCATCGGGCACGCCAGCGTTGTTAACCAGAATAGTTACTGTGCCAAAGTGCTTTTCAGCGGTCGCAACCGCAGCCGCCATGCCGTCGGCACCGGTCATGTCTAGTGGCAGGGCGAGGCATTGGCCGCCAGCGGCGGTTATGTCGGCAGTGAGTGACTCAAGCCGGTCGACCCGGCGACCACAAACTACTACCGCTGCGCCACAGGCGGCGAGTACGCGGGCAAAATGCTCGCCGAGTCCGGAGGTTGCGCCGGTAATCATGGCGACCTGGTTGCTTAAATCGTGGGAAATATTCGGCGTTACAAACTGGCTCATAGTGGGTAGTCCTTATTGGCCGCTATTTATCGGGCAGTGGATGGTTTGCACCATAGTTTGGCGGTGTTGCGCCGCGTTCCCAGGCACCGATATCCGGACCGTTCCCAATAAAGCCCTCGGTGATGCCCGGCACTTCCCTACCGTTATCGACCATTTGCGAAAAGGCGGCCAGCTCGAAGTTGGCTACTTCAGGGTCTCGATAGCTATTAAAGTCGGTGTCGGAGAAGTCGGGTTTCAGCGATGTGAATGAGGGTTCAGCACCCAGCATTAAGTCGCGGCGACCATACGGTGATTTCCGCCAGGCGATAAAGTCGGCCTTGCGGATATTACCGATTTCCATATTCCCGTTGGCGACCCAGGCATTGTGGCTCATGCGGAGCCGGGGAATCTCCGGCGCTGGAAAACGTAGTTGATACTCCGGCTTTCCGCCGCCGTGAAAGTAATTGTTGATGATCGTCAGGCTGTCTGGATTGCCGCTGTAGTTCAACCATGCTGAACCGTGTCGGAAGCTGCTGTTGTTATAGAAAAATAAGCCGTCGTTGGTGTCGGATTCAGGCTTTATTTTGTAGGGGCCTTTGAGCGTGTTATAGCTGACGTTGCGGTAAATATAGGCGGGGCCGTCGATAACCATTTGGCAGCTGATGGAACTGGCAGTATTGGCGATGAGGTTGTGGTGAGCTTGGGTATTGCGGTGGCTGAAATCCAGCTCAATTCCATCGTCACCGCCCCATAGTATTTTGTTGTGGTGAATATCAACGCCACGGTTTGGCAACGTTGATTTATTGCTCAGCGCTACTGAGTCGCCAAAGCCGGCGATTGTATTGTAGCCAATATCAATGCCTTCGCCGCTGGCCATAATGCCACGATGGTTCCAGGTCTTATTACTGGTGTCACCGAATTCATTCGGCCCGCGCAATACGTTATTCCGAACGATCAGGTCGCGGTGCTCACCGCGGGCATCGATGCCGATTTTGCCCGAGATAATGCGGTTGCCGCGGAGTACTACTCCTTGAGTGGCGTGCTCGTTGTGGCCGCGAACTTGCAGGCCTATGCCAGTAGAGCGAATAGTAAGATCTTCAACATGAACGTTGCTGACACCATGCAGTTTCAGGTCGCCGCTAATAACCACGTCGTCGCGATTAGTGCCACGAATCACCAGTGGTTTGTCGCTGTTGCCCTGATAATTCTGTAATAAAAACGCACCGCGATATTCACCCGGTTGCAGTAGTAGTACCTGGCGGTTTTCTGCATCGCCAGATGCAGAGCGAAGCGCGGCATGCAACTCGTTGGAGTTAGTAATAATGCGTTCGCTGCCGACCTGGCGGGGAGGTATGCGGCTGGTGCGAGTCCAAAGTTTTTGTTCACTGCGGCCCTGTACGCCGTTTTCATCAAACACCGTGAGCTTAATCTCGTACAGCGTATTTTCCTGCAAACCAAACACCATGCCGGCAAAGGGTTGTGCCAGCCGTGGCGCATTGTTGTGTTGGTACATCGGATGGGTTTCTTGCCAATCGCCCCCCGGGCGGCGGTAGTAAAGCTGTACTACACCGCTGCGATTTTGGTCACCCAGTGTGGTAGGTAGCACCAGGCTTACAGTATGCGGCGTGGTTGCATCAATTTGGGCGGCGCCGATTTTTAGTTGGTTAATATTGGCAGCCACGTTGAACGCGATAAGACTACCGAGCGTAGCCATTAGCCACTGTGCAAGAGCAGTTCTGTCATTGAGTTTTTTTCTATTTACGCGAATCGTCACCAGGTTAACTCCGTCGTCCGTAGCCGAGTTGTTTTCGGTAGCGATTAATAAGTAAACCCGAGCCTTTGCCGAGTGATGTCATTCCAGAGCCCGCCAGCTTACCGTTTTTGCCAATGGGCAAAATGCTTGCGCCGGCTTTAGGGCCGATGGGTACAAATAGTGGATCGGCCGGCCACGGCTTATAAGGTTTTACCCACTCGGGGTTTCGGCCTTCGGCCATGCTCAGAACCACCTCGGCGATGTGCGGAATTTGGCGCATTAGCGCCACTGCTGTCATCGGGGCGCCACTTTCCGCAGCATCACCGAAGGCTAATACTGTCGGTGCGTTGGGCAAGCGCCACCAAGGGTCAACAATCGCCCGGTTTTTACCGCTAAATTTAGTGCCGTTCAGAGTGAACAGCAAACGGTTGTCGATACTTGCGCCGGTAGCAAAAAACACCAAATCGGCGGCTAGCGATTGTTCGTTGCTTAGTGTCCAGTTTATCGGGCCGGTTGGCTCGCGCGATACCGGCAGTTTTTTCGGCGTAGTACCGAGTATGACGCTAATGTTTTTCGCCTCAAGCTGCTGTTGCAGTGTTGTGCCTAGCTTCGGGTTAAACCCAGTGCAAAGCTGCGGTGCGCGGCTGACCAGCGTTATAGGCTTGTCTTCATACATCTCACGAATTTCGCCCGCTAGCTCTACACCAACAGGTCCGCCACCAATAATGGCAATGCTATTCGAGGCCTCAATTTTGTTGGCTGTTAAGCGGCTGCTATCAGCAAATTCTGCTGCGCTATCACCCCGCGGTTTGAACGGCATGTTGTGCGAAGAGCCGGTGGCGACAACGATGACGTCGCCGGCAATTTCCCGGCCGTCAGCCAGCATCACAGAGTGAGGGTTAATAGCGGTTACCCGGCTACGGATAACCGTACCGTTTTTCAGGAGACGATCGTAAGGGATGACGATTTTTTTCAGCAACGCAGGCTGCACCGCCGCTCGCAAGCCACCAATGTTATGTACAAACGCCTCGCGCGGCTCAATCAGCTGCACTTGAAGTTTGCGGTCTAACTTTTGGGCTAAGCCAATTCCGGCGTAGCCGCCACCAATAATAATGACTCGTTTCATACCAGTTGTTACGTTGTGCGGATGTGGTGTTTATACGCGGATTGCGCCATAAAGTAGCTCATTCTTATGTGCCCATAATGTGCGTCCGGCACTGCAGAATCGGGCAAGCGCTCGTGCTACAATTCTGCCACAGCCGCATGCGTGGCCCGAAAATTTGTAGTACTAACGAGTAAACCGGAGAGTGTCGTCACCGATTTTGGCGCTTTTCGGCTGTTGCTCCGTCGGTGCCACTCAGCAGCAATGAAGCTGCAAATTCCCTACACCAAATGTTCGACCTTTGCGTCGTGCACCCTAGCCCGGAGCATTCAATGCCAGTTTATCGCGCCCCCGTACGTGACCATGTTTTTGTTATCAACGAACTTATTCAGTTCGAAAAATACGCTGAAGCCCTAGGCTATGAAGACGGCGATGCCGACACGATTGCAGCGGTATTCGAAGAAGCAGGTCGCCTGGCCGATGAAGTTTTCTTCCCGATTAACCAATCGGGCGACGAAGAGGGCTGCAAACTCGACAATCACGTCGTTACCGTACCAACGGGTTTCGCGGAAGCTTATAAAACGTATTGTGAAGGTGGCTGGGCCGGGTTAACCGCTGATCCCAACTACGGTGGTCAGGGCATGCCGCAGGTATTGGGCGTGATGGTGGAAGAGATGTTCACCGCAGCAAACCACTCACTATTCCTATACATGCACCTAACGCACAGTGCTGCACATGCCATGCACGGTTGGGCAAGTCAGGAATTGAAAGACACTTATCTTGAAAAATTGGTTTCCGGCGAATGGACCGGCACCATGAACCTTACCGAACCGCATGCGGGCACCGACCTCGGCATGATTCGCACCAAGGCTGAGCCGAATGGCGACGGGACGTACAGTATTGAAGGCACCAAAATCTTCATTACTGCCGGTGAGCACGAGATGGCGGAAAATATCGTGCATCTGGTGTTGGCTAAGTTGCCGGGTGCGCCGGAAGGCACCAAAGGTATTTCGCTATTCGTTGTACCGAAATTTTTGCCGACCGAAGCCGGTGAGCCGGGCGAGCGGAACCAGGTTTTCTGCCAGTCAATTGAGCACAAGATGGGCATTAAGGGTTCAGCAACTTGCGTGCTGAACTACGACGGCGCAAAAGGTTGGTTGATCGGTAGCGAAAACAACGGCCTGCGTGCGATGTTCACCATGATGAACAGCGCCCGTTTGGCGGTAGGCCTCGAAGGTTCGGGTAAAGCCGAAATCGCTTACCAGAATGGTGTTGCCTACGCGACGGATCGCATTCAGGGTCGCGCAGCGACGGGCCCGGTTAACAGCAATAAGCCGGCCGATCCGATTATCGTGCACGCTGACGTGCGTCGTATGCTGATGACCCAGCGTGCGTTTTCGGAAGGTGCCCGTGCATTAGCGGGCGAAATTGCGCTCAATCTGGATATCACCTTTAAGTCACAAGATGCCGAAGCCAAGCAAGTTGCTGATGATTTTGTGCAGCTAATGACACCCGTCGCCAAGGCGTTCTTTACCGACGAAGGCTTTAACGCGGCTAACGCCACCGTGCAGATATTCGGTGGCCATGGCTACATTGGTGAGCACGGCGTAGAGCAGTATGTGCGTGACTGTCGCATCAGCCAGTTGTATGAAGGGACTAACGGCATTCAGTCAATGGATTTGGCGGGTCGCAAGCTATCTATTAACGGTGGCCGTGCCGTTAAAACCTATCTTGCTACCGCTGATGCCTTGTTAGCATTGCACGGGGAAGATGCCGAGATGGCTGACTTCGTTAAGCCGATGTTGCCTGCATTGGAATCGCTTAAGCAGGCCACTCAGTGGATTATGGACAACCGGGCTGCTAACCCGCAAAACACCGGCGCAGCCGCTGTTGATTACTGTCGTTTGTTTGGCATCGTCGCGCTTGGTCTGCAGTGGGTGAAAATGGCCCGGGTATGTATCGATACGCTGGCTGCAGGTACCGATGAAGCAGATTTCTATCAGAATAAGTTGGTCGTAGCTCGTTACTACATGGCTCGTTCGCTAGCTGAGCATAGTGGTTTGCTCGAACGCATCGAAACCGGTGCTGATCCGATAATGGCATTGGCTGCTGAGGCGTTTTAAGCCTCGCTTAGCCAAAATGTAAAAACCCCGCAGCGGCTCTCGCTTCGGGGTTTTTTAATACGCTACAATCACGCCGCTTTTTTTACGCACAATATTTATTGCTATCGGGTTGTCAGGTTACCTATGTATCGAATTTTTGCCGTTATCGCTATTGCTGTGTTTAGTAGTGCAGCATTTGCTGAAGTTGATGAACAGTGCTTAAAGCGAGAAGTGGCGCAGGCCGCGAACTTCACCACCGTCGCTGAATTGCGACGCCTGTGCACGTTTGCCCAGGAAGAAGGTATTGAGTTTTCGGCTGATTCATTAGAAGACGCTCAGCCCGATGATAAGCGTCCGGTGCGCCGACTGATTTTGTCGCACCGGCCTAATTATTTCGTAATGAGTTACTACGATAACCCGAACAACGAGCCATTCGGTTTAACCGGTGAAGATCGGCTGCAGCGGTTCGAGGCAAAGTTTCAATTAAGCTTCAAAATACCCGTCTATGCCCTGAGCGATACCACTAAAGTCTATTTCGCTTACACCGGCCGTTCTTGGTGGCAAATTGGCGACCGCGACCGCTCGCGCCCGTTTCGTGAGACCAACCACCAGCCTGAGGCATTTGTAGAGTGGCGGGCGAACCCACAATACTATCGCTGGCTGGACGACCTCGATGCGTTCAATTTACGCTTTGGCGTCGCGCACGAATCGAATGGTCAGGTCACTGATCAGATCAATGGCCAGGCGGTTGAGCTGTCTCGCAGTTGGAACCGCATCTACGCCGAATTCCAGATCAAGGATCACAGCGTATTCAGAGAGGGTGATCAGTTTTATCTGTCGTTTCAGCCCTGGATAAGGTTGCAGGAGTCAGAGAAGGAAGAAGCTGGCGACCCCACCGGCGACGATAACCCCAATATTGAGAACTTTGCAGGTCAGGCTGAAATTGTAGCTGCCTGGCGTAGGAGTAATGACTCGGCCGATTCATTTTCGGTACGGCTGCGGAACAATTTTCGCAGCGATAACCGCGGCCTGATTGAGCTTGGTTGGGGCCGTCGGGTTAACAAATATGTGGAAATTTACACTCAGTTCACCAGTGGTTACGCTGAGAGTCTTATCGACTACGATGAGCATTCCAACCGCATTGCGGTAGGGGCCCGCTTAACCGATTGGTTCTAAGTACCAGTTGGTCAACCGGTACTAATGCCTGATCGGTTCCAGCAGCGCCGCATAGTCGCGAACTAGTGAGGCTAGCTGTTCCTTAGAGTAAGGCAGGGCATCGCCTACACCCCAGACAGGTCCGGGCCAGGCAGCGTCAGCCGGGTCTCTGACGATTACATGTAAGTGCAGTTGCGGCACCATGTTACCTAGTGCGCCGATATTTAGTTTATGGCCGCTGTGATGCTGCATAAGCGATTTGCCGCAGCGGGCCACTTCCTGCCAAAGTTGCAACTGGTCACTGTCAGTTAAGCTATACACTTCAGATATCCCTGCCCGCTGTGGCACCAAAACCAACCAGGGGTAGCGGCTGTCGTTAAGCAATAGCACCCGGCACAGAGGGAGTTCGGTAATTAGTATGCAATCGGCTTCCAGCTGCGGGTGCAGCCGGAAGCTATTCTCGATAGCGGCTGGCTTAGTGGCCATTGGCAGCTAAGAATTCACGGTATTTCGTGGCGGTTAACTCCGGCACTTCGATCATCGGGCTGTGGCCGACATTCGGTAGAATTACCACTGTTTCGTTCGGTAACAGCGGTGCCATTACTTCAACCGTGCTGACATGAATCAGCTTGTCCTGATCACCCCAGAGAACCAGCGTGGGCACTGTGATTTGCGGTAATAAGGGGTCGAGAATACCGCGTCGTTCGGCAGTGTACTGGTCAAAAATGAAGTCGTTGAACGGCCGGTTCTTAATCGCCTCTTTAACAAAATGTTTTTTTAGCGGGCCGGGAATATACGGCTTTTTAACAAATACCCAGTCCAGCATGTTGTCAAAATCTTCAACAGAGTTGACCAGCAGTGGGTTGGGGCCTCCGGCATCCATCTGCTTCCGCATGGCGGGCTTAATCGGGCTTGAAGCGCCGGCATTGTCGATTAGACCAAGGGTAATGATTTCATCCTGATAAGTATGGGTGTAGAGACCGGCAATGTGGCCGCCCATCGAGTTACCGGTGATGTGATACCGGGTTTCACCGATAGCTTGCACGAAGTCGTGTAACCGCGGCACCTGCTTACTCGGCACGTAGTTCCAATCCTTATGCCGGGCGCTCTTGCCAAAGCCGGGCAAGTCCATGGCGATTAGCTTGTACTTATCAGCCATATGCGGCGCGAAGCGGGTCCAGTTATCCATATCACCGCCAAAGCCGTGGACCATTATCAGCGTTTCACCGTTCGGGTTGCCGCCGACCATGTAATGCCAGGTTTCGCCATTGACCTCGATGGTTTTCTCCACCAGATTAGCTTTGCTGCGTTCAGCCTGGCTGGCGAGTTCCAGTAGTTTTCCCGGGAAGGCGAAGGAGAGGCCAATGACGATGACAACGAGTAGTACCAGGCCAATAAGTAATTTTTTTATCATAGATTTTTATAAAACTGAGTTAGCGAAGCCTTTTGTATCAAAATAAGCTGTACCTGGCGTTGGCAGCAGCGGGGCAGGTTAACGGCGCGGCGGCAGTGAGCGGAGCAGCTCAAAGTGCTTGGCATAAAACAATTTTCGGCCTTTCAGTTGACGTAATTCTGCAGCGACCACAATGTCTGCATGGTCCCAGTCGGCAAGGACTGGCATGTCATACCAAAGGCCAGGTTTAAGGTCGCTGCTGCTGGTCGGGTTGTCGCAGTCGTCACACCAGTCGGCAAACGGTTGGTCGCCGGGTAAAAACGGGTGCAACTGGCTAATGGTCGACATCAATCCGTCGTTCGGCCACCAGTCACGCTCAACAAAACCGGCAACCGGTGGAGTTTTAAAGCGCATGCGCCCTACAGCGTAGGAAGTGAATCTGAATAACGGGTTCATCCGCAGCCGGGGTACCGAGTATTTGCCAAACAGCACTCTGGTTTGTTCGGTCGCCCAGGCAAAGTAGTACGTATTTGCTTGTACCTTGAGCTTTGGGTTCCAGAAGCTCAGGCCTTGGGGTGTCAAATCCCATATCGGGTTGTCTTTGCCGCTGGCGAAGCCTTCGTGGGCTAGCACCCGGCGAAGGTAGTCCTTGAGTGATTCGTCCGGTTGTTGTGTCAGGCCCCAGTGTTCCAGGTCAAAATCATAAACTTTTTTCAGCCATTCGGGTGCCAGTCCGGAGTAGAGCTTCACGCCGGCTGAAATCAGGTTGCCTGCCCGAAAGCCGCTATTAAGTAAGCCGGTTTTGCGGTCTGCACCAAATATATAGGGTGCTGTCGAGCCATTGTTTACCCCGGAAATAGTTGTGATGCTATGCACCCAATCGGCGTTGGTTTTGTGGCCGGGAAAAAAGTTATCGGCCAACAGCTTTTGCAGCATACGAATGGTCGGCGCGCCCATGGAGTGGCCCACCAGATGCACCGGGTTGTCGGCGCTCCATTCCGGGTACTGCGCCGCATTTTTAACCGGCCCGAATTGCTCATGGCCGAATTCTTCGGCGTGCGACTTACCAAAGTTAGTGCGACCGCCCATGAGTTTGTAAAACAGCTCGCAGGCCCGGTCGTGAATGCTGGCAACGGCATTCACCTCTACTTCAATAAAACCTTCACCATGAATCGAGCCGGGCCGCCCCTGACGATCGTACTGTTCCCATAGCCTCGGTCCACGCCAGTAGTTCAGCTTGCCAAGCAGTTCGTCGTCGCCCCAGCCTAGCAGGCCATGTACCAGCACAACGGGGTACTCGTTTTTCGCTTTGGGAATAAAGGTGGCTGTTTCTGACGGTGGTACGGCGTAGCGTTGCTTCACGTTGTTTCGGCCTTCCGTTTTTATAGGGCTGAATTTGTTCGGGGTTATTGTACGAATGGATTTATTGGCTGGCCAATAGGAGCGCTGATGACAGTTAGCTGTGCATGGTCATGCTGGAGTTCATCGTAAAGCTTATCGAGCTTAGCGCCAAACGCTAAGGGCCGCGGTTTGGCAATGAGTGGCTGGAAAAAGTCATCCCAGTGGATAGGGATGACAGCTGTTGCGCCGACAGCGTAGGCAGTCGCTTGTAAGTAGTCGTTCAACGGCGGTCGCAGTGCCGACCCGAGTAGCACGGTGTTTGCCTGAAATTTGTTGAGTGCAGTCGGCGATATACCGGCGCTGCCGACATGAAGCAGGTTACCGTTGGGGTGGGCAATGTGAATGCTGTAAGTTCCGCCGAGTTTGTAGTCCCAGGGGCGTGCCGGGATACGAAGCGGGTCGGTTAGCTCACCTTGTGGCCGACCGCCGGTGGCACCGGCATGCGGCGTTTCAATAAAGGTGACGGTATACGGGCCGATAGAGTAGGGCCTGTCAGCTTGAATGGTAGTAATCCGATCACCGGCTACACCGTGGCCAAGAGCAATGTTGCTACTGGTTTTGCTGCCGTATATCGCCGCAGTATCCAGTTCGCCAATGTCGAGAATGTGGTCGTAGTGCGAGTGGCTAACCAGTACCGCATCGATAGCGCTAACCCCCGCTTTCTGCAGCCACGCCTTGGCTAATCCGGGCTGTGGTTTTATCGGCAAGTTCAGCAGAGTGCGAAAAGCACTACTGCGGCTGAAAAACGGGTCGATTAGTAACCGGTTCTTGCCATCGTCGATAAGTACGGTAGCGACGCCAAACCACGTTACTTTCAGCGCTGACTTGTCGTCCGCTGGCTCGGCGAGTGTCGCACGGTGACTGTCTATGCCCGGG
>CAJQNE010000390.1 GCA_905479545.1 uncultured Gammaproteobacteria bacterium
AACGGTTTAAGTAACGACGATCTTCGCCAAGGCAGCTACTTCACCCGCAACGGCAAAAAGAAAGCCCGCGGTACAAACAGCCGGGCGACTCCGCGGGAGCTAATGAAATTGATTTATAAGCTGGAAAAAGGCGAGTTTATCGATAGCTGGAGTAGTCTGGAGTTAAAGAAGCTGATGTATCTGACTCAGCGCCGCATCCGTTACGCCTCACATCCGGCGTTGCATGAATCGGCGGTCTACTTTAAATCCGGTTCGCTCTACGGCTGTAAGGAGGAAGAGGGCTTCACCTGCGGTAAATACAAGGGCAACCGGATAAATATTCTTGCTTCGGTCGCCATTGTCGAAAATAAACAGCAGAATCTGCGCTATGCAGCCGTAGTGGTTTCTAACGTTTTGAAAAAGAATTCGTCGGTAGCCCATCAGACGCTGGCTCTGCGGATTCATCGCGAGATAGAAAAGTATCATGCCAGCAAACTTCAGTGAGTTGGGGCGGCACAAGCTTTAACCGCGGCGATTAATAATTACGGTAGAAAGTGCCGGAATGCATCAATGGCCTGTTTGATAGCCGGTGAAACGCAGGGCGAGTCACCGCTACAGATTAGCAGCAAATAATAAAAATCCGTTTAGCAGGCTTAATATGGTGTTCAAAAAAACTCGCTCTATCCTTTCAAATTCTTCACGGCGCGGCCCCAGCCGAGCAATCGCGGCGGCCATGCGAGCCGATAGAGACGATATGAAGTTAAGTCGAAAATCTGTCACCAAGGCGGCGCTGCTGTTCGCTAGTTTCCTGTTTATCATCATGGCCTACTACATGGTTAAAACCGCTAGCCGGTCGATGATTCTGGAAGATGCTACTAGCGCAATTCTGCCTTATATCTGGATTGGCAGTGCGTTATTGCTAATGATTCTTGTGCCGTTCTACCAGCTGGTTATCGCAAGAGTTTCGCGGTTTAAAATGCTATTTGGCACCTTAGTCATTATTGCCGCTGCACTAGTCGCTTTTTGGTTCCGCTTCGAAGAGCCGACTGTCGCTGAAGTGGCGGTGTTCTATGTGTTTGTCGACATATTCAGTGTGGTGTTGGTCGAGCAGTTCTGGTCATTAACCGATAGTACTTATCGCAGCATGCAGGCTAAGAAGTGGTACGGAATTATTGGCAGTGGCGGCCTTGTTGGCGGAATAATTGCTGGCTTCACCGCGGCTTTTTTAATCGATAGTATCGGGATGAAGACTGCTGATTTATTGCTGGTTTCTACCGGGCTTATCGGCTGTATCGCTGCCTGCACCGCCTATTTGGCTCACACCGGACTATTTGCTGATGAGTTACCCTCGGTGCCCGAGAAAAAACAGGCCCGGTCGTGGGAAATTCTTAAAGAGAACAACTACCTGTTATTAGTTGCAGTGATATTGTTACTCGCCCAGCTGGCCGCGCCGTTTGTGGAATATCAGTTTATGACGCTGGTCGAGCAAAATTACACTGATCAGGAAGAACGCACTGTTTATATTTCACAAATTTTTGGTTGGATTAGTAGCTTTGCCTTGCTGATTAATCTGTTGCTTACGCCATTGGTGCATCGCGTATTCGGCGCCATCGGCGGGTTAATGATTCAACCCACGGTGCTGCTTTTTGGCTCGGTGATGTTCATGATTTACCCCGTATTGAACATGGCGGCTCTGCTACGGGTTACGGATCGGGGGTTGTCCTATTCAGTCAATCGGGCGTCACGGGAGTTATTGTACGTGCCCATATCCGCAGAAACGTTGTATCGGGCCAAGGCCTGGATCGATATGCTGGGTTATCGGATGTTTAAGGTGCTGGGCGCTGCGGTGATAATCCTACTGACCGAGAAGATTGGCGATCCCTTCTCGCTCGCTCAGCTGGCGATTGTAATCATTGCGATTTGTATTTCATGGGCAATGTCTATTGCCATGATTCGCGGTCGTTATCATGAGGTTGAAGAGGCGTCGCACATCCACAACCCGCTCAGCGCTGGCCGTGGTTAGGCACTAAAGACGCAGAAATAACAAAGGCGGCTGTTAGCCGCCTTTGTTATTTCTGGTAATGGCTAGTTTGCTTCAGTTAGCCAAAGCCACTTTATTGCCGGCACGGTGAATCAAGTTATCGAATCCGACGATAAGGTTGGTAAGCCACTGGCCGCCTTTAACATCATTTGCCAGCATTACGGCTATATAACGACGACCGTCGCGTTCAATGATGGCCGCATCGGTGTGGTACGTTCTCCAGCTGCCTGATTTGCGAAATATCTTACTGCCGGGCCGGTTGGCGAGCCCTTTGACGAATTTGTGATGAATGCCGGGGTTGCCCAGAATCTCTTTCATTTGGGCCGAAGCTGTTTCCGACGCCAGTTTGCCGTTCTCTAACAGGTAAAAAAATCTTGCCACCTGAATGGCAGACGCACCGTGAGAAATATTATTTAAAGGATCGCGTTTCCAGTAGTTTTTCTTCGCATAGGCTTTGCCTACCCAAAGGCCGCCAGCGTACTCGCGGTCGTATAGGCCGTACTTATCAGACTGCAGAATTTCAGCTAAACGGGCAGGGCCTACGGCGTAATACATCGCCGTTGCTGCACTGTTAGATGATTTGCGAATCATCTGTGTGAGCGCGTTTTTGGTTTTGGCATCGAGTTGCATTTCGCCACGTTCAACTTGCTCAAACGCGCCCAGTAAAATGGCAATTTTCGGCAGGCTCGCCGCGTATACCATTTTGTCGCCATTCACCGATGCCATTCGTGGGTCGGTAGGGTCGGTTATGTCGACCAGCGCAGCACTGAAGCGTTTCTGTTGTATGGCGCGTTGCATAGATTTTGAGCTGAGCAGCGCGTCCAGTTGCTGTTGTAATTCCGGGTCAGTCGCGTCTCGCAGAGCGGGAACTTCAGTGGCCAGTTCGATGGCAAAATCGAGACCAGGAGAGCCTGCAGCTATATCCGATTCTGCTTGTACCCATGTTGGCAGGCTGGCGATGGCAAATGCGAGCACTAGCGTTAATGCTTGCCTCAGTGAAGTTAATTTTTGCTGGTACTTAGAAAACATAAACTCCTTTCGCTTTATTTGTCACAACGCGGCCTGAGAATCCCGATTCGTTGATTGCGTTTGAGTGAAAACTGATAAATATCTTGAAAAACAAAAACTTGGGCGGCATTGTAACATGGGTTTGGCAGGACTTCGAACGGGCCTGCAATGAGCGATTGGCTCGTCGCTGAGTTTCGGGAATAAAGGACCTCATTGCGCAGCGGCTTATATACCGTCAAGCTCGCGTCATGAAACCGAATAATAGAACCCAAACCCACTGGAGTACCACCGGTGCTCAGCCCCGAATCGCCATTATTGGTGCGGGTGTATCGGGTATAGCGGCTGTGGTGTTGCTGAATAAAGCTGGCTATAACGATGTCACCGTTTATGAAAAAGCTGACCGGGTGGGAGGCACCTGGCGGGATAATCAATATCCCGGATTGTCTTGTGACGTACCGTCGTACTGGTATCAATTCACCTTCGCGCACAACTCACAGTGGAGCCACCGTTTCTCGTATGGCCCTGAAATTCAGAGCTATCTGGAAAAAGTAGCTGACGACTTTGGTGTTAACAAAGTAAGCCGGTTTAACGGTGCGGTTAGTGAAATTCGCTATGTCGCGCCGCAGTGGCACTTAACCACAGCGGCTGGCGAGCAGCAGGTCTACGACATTGTTATATCGGCGACCGGAATTCTTCAACAGCCGAAAATGCCGGATAATCCTGGTTTGGA
>CAJQNE010000391.1 GCA_905479545.1 uncultured Gammaproteobacteria bacterium
GTCGCGACATTGGCCACGCCAGAGGCCTGCAAAGTGGCCGCGGCACGTGGAGCGTTCATGCCGTTAGCGCAGTACAACACCACACTTTCGCCGCTGAGTTTAGCGGTGCCAAGCTGGTCGGCGGTGATATTGCGCGCACCCATAATGTGACCTTTGCGGAAGTCACTACTAGGCCGGGTGTCGACAATCACCGGCGTGCCGTTGTTCATTAACGCCACTAAGCTTTCAGGTGTAACGGCGCCGGGTGCACCGCGGCGACGGAGCAGCTCCGAGCCTATCAGGATGGCCAGTACGGTTAAAAACGCCACCACTAAAAGCAGATGGTTGCCGATAAATTCAGGAATTTGTTGTAACAAAGCGCGCGTCGCTCATCGCCAGAAAGCAGGCGGTTATTAAATGGGTCGGCGATTATGCCAGCGCAAGCGTCTGGCTGCATATATGTAGGGTGTGCTGGTGCTAGGTAGTAGCTTTAACGGTTTGGCCACGAAGTTCGTCAGTCGCCTGAATTAGCCGCTCACTCCCTGCTGCTGGAGGCTGGGCGCTGGCTTGGGTAGACTCCGCCAATGCAGCCCGACTCCCCCTTTCAATTGCGACCTGAAACCTCACAGCGGTTGGCACTGCTTGTGCCGCTGATAATGCTGTGCGCAGCGTTATTGTCGTGGCCGGCGATTGGCAACGAGTCGCGTGCAAATAAACTACGGCTTCAGCAACTGCAGCGCGAAATTGGCGCATTAAGTAGTGAGCTGGAGCAGCGCCGCAGCGAACGCTCGTCGGCTCAGCAGCAGTTGGCGCTAGTTGAGCGTGATCTTAGTGATAAAAGCGGCCGGTTGCGCAAAGTCCGCAGCGAGTTATCTGCTACTGGTGCGCGATTGCGTACCCTTGAGTCGAAGCATCAGGTTGAGGCTCAGCAACTAGAGCGCCAGCGGCTGGCGTTGCGAAGCAGTCTGCAAAGCGCCTGGAAAGCAGGCCGTAATCAAGAACTGAAATTGCTGTTGAATCAGGAAACCAGCGCCGAGTTCGGCCGAATGCTGACGTATTACCGCTATCTTGCCGAGGCGCGTAGCGAGCGCATCGCTGCTTACAAGCAACAGTTGGCGAGCTATTCTGAAGTGAAACAGCAGTTGCTGACAGGTCAGCAGCAGCTTAGTAGCCAGTTATCTATCGCCGAGCGGCTGGTGATTGAGTTAGAAGCTGACCGCGAAAGTCGGCAAGTGGCGATTGCTGAAATTGACCGTGAATTGCGTCGGCAGGGCGGCCAGCTTGGCGCCCTGGAGAACGAAGAGTCTGAAATTACCGACTTGCTAGCGAAGTTGCAGCGGGCAATCAGGCGTGTGCCGCCGCGTCGTTTTATTGAGCCGGGTGGTAATTCAGCGACTGAGTCGGGTCGTGATTCGGCGAGTAGCGCCGACAGCGGCGTTTCTATTAGCGCCAACAGCGGCACCGTAGTGCAGCCGGCGTCTTACCTGCCGCCCTATCAGGGGCCGGCACGGGCTTTCCGGACGCTACGTGGTCAATTGCCGTGGCCTAGTGACGGGATGCTTCGCAAGCCACGGTTTTCGCGGCTGAAGGGCATGCTTATCGCCGCGGAACGCAGTGCGCCAGTGCGAGCGGTGGCTCACGGTGAAGTAGTATTCGCCGATTGGCTACAACATTTTGGCATGCTGGTGATTGTGGATCATGGCAAAGGTTACCTGTCGTTGTATGGCCACAACGAAGCATTGATGGTGAACGTTGGCCAGTTAGTCGAGCCCGGCGATTTGCTGGCTCGGGTCGGTGATACCGGCGGTCGGCAGCAGGCCGCATTGTATTTTGAACTACGACACAATCGCGCCAACTTGTCACCGCAACGTTGGTTGGCCCGACGTGGCTAAGCCGTAACGCTGAACAAGCGCATAGCGTGCTATCGTTTCTGTAAACCAAGCGGCCTCAACATCCAGTCAGAACCCGCCGCTGAGAAAATAATTCCGGAGATTTGAATGCCCCTGCCTAACATTATTCGTGGCAATAGCCGACACGCGGTTCGGATATTTCGCTTGCGCTACATCGCGGTTGTGTTGCTGGCAGCGGGCACTGCCGGTCCAACGCTGGCCGCGGAGCAGGCAGTGGCCGCGAAAGTGGAGCCGTTACCGCTTGAGCAGTTGCAGGTATTCGCTCAGGTATTCAGCCAAATCAAAGAGAACTACGTCACCGAAGTTGATGATAAACAGCTCTTGGCCAATGCCATTCGTGGCATGTTGGAAGGGCTCGACCCGCACTCGGCCTACCTTGATTTTGAAGAGTTTCGTGATTTACGCATTTCGACCAGTGGCCGCTTCGGCGGGTTAGGGTTGGAGGTTCAAATGCAGGACGGCTTCGTCAAAGTTATTGCGCCTATCGACGGCACGCCGGCCGCAGAGGCGGATATTCAGCCGGGTGATCTGATCATTAAGCTGGGCGATACGCCGATTAAGGGCCTGTCGCTAGGCGATGCAGTGAAGAAAATGCGCGGCAAGCCCGGCACCTCAATCGTGCTGACGATTTTGCGTGAAGGGCAGGCCGAGCCGCTATTAATAACGCTTGAACGGGCGGTTATTAAGGTTAAGTCGGTACGCTCCGAGTTATTGAACGGCGGATTGGCTTATCTGCGAATTAGCCAGTTCCAGGCTGAAACGGGGCCGAATTTGGCTGAAGCCATTGATCGTCTGAAGCTTCAGAACAACGGCAAACTGAATGGCGCCGTGTTGGATTTGCGTAACAACCCGGGTGGCGTGCTGAATGCCGCTGTGGAAGTTTCTGACTTATTTCTGGATGACGGCCTTATCGTTTACACCGAAGGTCGGAACAACAACACCCGGCAGGATTTTAGTGCCGAGAAAGGTGATGCCCTGGATGGTCAGCCGTTGGTGGTATTGGTGAATGCTGGTTCAGCCTCAGCCTCCGAAATTGTTGCTGGCGCGCTACAAGATGCCCGGCGGGCAATCATTATGGGTCAGCAGACCTTTGGTAAGGGTTCCGTTCAGACTATTAGTGGGCTGGAGAATGGCGACGGCGTGAAAATGACAACTGCCCGGTATTACACTCCGAAGGGCCGCTCGATTCAGGCTGAAGGTATTGTGCCAGGTATTGAGCTCGATAAAGTGACGGTTGAGGCGGCCAAGCAACGGCAGAATTCGCAAATTAAAGAAGCTGATCTCAGTGGTCGGTTGGATAACCCCAACGCGAAGCCTGAAGGTGATGGGGTTGCTGAGATAAAAGGTGGCCGGGTGATTTCTGCTAGCGTCGATTACGAGCTATTTGAAGCAGTAAATTTATTGAAAGCGCTTACTTTGGTTAAAAAATAGCGTTTGCCCAATAAAAGCGTTCCGGCTGTAGTGAATTTCATTATTGTAAATTGCTTTACTAAATAAGGCTTTAAGTGCCAAAGCTAAAGCTTTACAATAGCAATCTATCTGATTTTCACTTTTTGGCACTTCAATGAAATCCCTTCTTAAATCTGCGGCTATTGTCGCTGCCTTGTTTTCTGTTAATGCTCTCAGTACCGCAGTTGCTGGCCCGAAAATGGCCATTATTATCGATGACCTTGGTTTCGCCAAATGGCCGGTAGAGCGGGCGGTTAATTTACCTTCGTATGTAACGCTGGCGGTTTTTCCGAGCTTGCCGTTGAGCCGTTCAACAGCCGAGCAAGCCCATGCCAAAGGCCATGAGGTGATTGTTCATTTGCCGATGCAGCCTCGTGGTGATGCAAAAATCAACCCGGGCACGCTAACGACTACGATGGGTGAAGATGCGTATCTGACACAGATGATGCAGCATTTACAGTCGGTGCCCTATGCAGTGGGTGCCAGCAACCATATGGGCAGCGCGGTAACGGCAGACAGCAATGCGATGACGCTGACCATGTCGACCTTAAAAAGTTGGGGCAACCTGTACTTTGTTGATAGCCGCACGACCGGAGACACTGTAGCGCAGAGCACTGCCGAGCAAATGGGCGTGCCCGTGACCCGTCGCGACGTTTTTATTGATAACGATCAAAGC
>CAJQNE010000392.1 GCA_905479545.1 uncultured Gammaproteobacteria bacterium
GCGGCTACCGCGCCGGGCGTTGCGGCAAACACGGTTTGATAGCGATCATGGTCAGCGGCTTCATCGGCGCGATCAATATACGGCGGTAGCGGCATATGGCCGTGTTGTTCAAGCCGCTCTGGTAGCGGCGGGCCGTCGCCAAAATCCAATTCGAACAAGGCGTCATGGCGGGCGACCATGGTTGCATCCAGTGCGCCTTCGAGTCTCAGCAGAGCCCCCACTTTGGGTGATTTGCTGGCGCGAATATGAGCGAGCGCCCGGTTGTTTTCGAGCAACCTTTCAATCAGCACTTCCACCTTGCCGCCGGTGGACTTCTCGCCAAACAATCGCGCAGGGATAACTCTGGTGTTGTTAAAAACCAGCAGGTCGCCTGGCTCAAGCAAGTCGGCCAGGTCGGCGAACTGCCGGTCAGCTAATTCGCCAGTCTCACCTTGTAAGTGCAGCAAGCGGCTATCGCCACGCACGGCAGGGGGCTGCTGGGCGATTAACTCAGTGGGGAGTTGGTAATTAAATGCGGATTTTTTCACAGTGCTGCCTGGTTTTTGATCCGGTAGCCTTAGTCGTTATCGGCTTCTTTAGCTTCAGACTTTGGCGGCCGACTCAGCAATGCCATTACGGCTGCTTTGGGGTCCAGATCAGCATGCAACATGCGGTAGACCTGCTCGTTAATCGGCATTTCAACGCCAAGTTTTTCGGCCAACTGCCAGATTTCCTTAGCCGCTGTTATGCCCTCGACAACCTGGCCAATTTCGGCAACGGCTTCAGCTTTACTCTTGCCGGCAGCGAGTGCCAGACCAGTGCGACGATTCCGTGATTGATCGTCCGTGCAGGTAAGCACTAAATCACCGAGGCCAGCCAGGCCGACGAAGGTTTCTGGTTCTGCGTCGAGTGCTTCGCCGAGGCGCTGCATTTCATGTAATCCACGGGTTATTAGTGCCGCGCGGGTATTCGGCCCGAAACCGAGGCCATCGGCTATGCCCGCGGCGATGGCCAGTGGGTTCTTAAGTGCACCGCCCAGTGCGACACCAACGGGGTCGGGTGAGCTGTAAACCCGGAACATGCCGCCGTGAAAAGAACCTGCTACATCCTGCGCTAACGCTTCGTCATGCGCTGCGACCGTAACCGCGGTCGGCGCGTTACGGGCTATTTCTTTGGCAAAGGTCGGGCCGGAAAGCACCGCGCACTGAGCTTGCTCGCCGTATTCCTGAGCCACAATCTGGGTCGGTAGCTGGCCGTTGTCCAGACCTTTGCAGGCGAGCACTAGTATCGGCTTGTCGCTGGCCTGCTGATAGGTCGCCTGGCAATCCTTCAGCGTCTGCCGCAGTGCGTGGCTCGGTACTGCTAACACCCACAGGGTGCTCTGCTCTAAGGCTTTATTGAGGTTTGGCTCGGGGGTCAAACCGTCGGGAAATGCCAGGCCGGGCAGGTAGCGTTGGTTGCAACCCGCAACCGCATCGCTCTCTAGCTGCTTGGCGTCGCGACCCCAGAGAGACACAAAGTGACCTTGCCGCGCCAGCTGCATGGCCAGCGCGGTGCCGAAGGAGCCGGCACCGAGTACTGCGACGTTATCTGCCATAGCTAAATGTAGTGCCTTGGTTAGTGCTTGGGTTGTTGGTCAGCTTCTTGCTGCGCGTTTTTTAGTTCATTCTGGTGTTGCTGAAATAGTGCGTCGAAGTTAACCGGGGCGAGCATTACCGGAGGGAAACCGCCGCGGCCGATGAGGCTGGCAATGGCTTCCCGGGCGAACGGGAACAGGGCATTCGGGCAGTAGCTGCCGAGAATACGTTGTAACTCTACGCCTTCGAAGCCAACGATTTCGAATAAGCCACATTGCTGAACTTCAACCAGAAATACGGTTTTTTCTTCCAGCTTGGCCGTCACATTCACTGACAACGTAACTTCGTGATTACCGTCGTCGAGTTTTGTAGGGCTGGTATTAATTTGCACGTCGATCTGCGGTTGGCCGTTTTGGGTAAACACCGCGGGAGCATTCGGTACTTCCAGTGAAGCATCTTTAATATAGACGCGGTGCATATTGACGGTGCGGTTGCCTTGTTGGCTATCGGGCTGGGCCATGATTGTCTCGTTTTCGGTTAGTTGTTAGCAGATAGTATCGCGCGCAAGCGTCAGGCTAAATGTAAGGCTGTTTTTAAGGCGCGTTGCGACATAGTGAGTGTCAGCTGGCCGGAAATAATAGCGGTTGCAGCTTTCCGCTCGAGTGCAGTGCGTGTAAATCGTCACTACCGCCAATAGGCTGCTTGCCAATGAAAATTTGCGGCACGGTGTGAGCACCGCTGAGGTCCATCATTTCCTGTCGAACAGCCGGTTTTCCGTCTACTTTATGCTCAGTAAACGTCACGCCTAGCTGCGCCAGCAGCCGCTTGGCCATCATGCAGTACGGGCAGTAGTCGCTGCTATAAACGACTACGTCAGCGTGGGCCAGGGTATCGCCTGATCCGTTAGCCGGGTTTGCAGAGGCTTGGTTGTCAGACATTTTTCTGTTCGACGTTTTTGTTCTTTTTAGACTTTTTGCCGCCTTCTTTCTTAGTGCTTTTTTCCATGCTCAGCGGCAGTTTGGCGT
>CAJQNE010000393.1 GCA_905479545.1 uncultured Gammaproteobacteria bacterium
TCCCGGCGTGAGTAGCATCGGCAGGCCAAGAATTGCTAGTACGCATACCGCAACTTTCACTACGTCCCAGCCCCACTGTGCAGCATCGTCGGGGTCGCCGCGGCCTAATGAACGGCCGACCAAGGTGGCAGCGGCCAGGCCAAAACCCATGCCGGGCAGAATACACACCAGTGTGAGTTGAATAAGCACGTTGGCGACTGCCAATTCACTGGTGCCGATCATGCCGATGAGAATGAACATGACTGTCAGGCCAGCGGAAAAGAACAGCTGCTGGAGTGAGTTCGGTATAGCAAGCCGCAGCATGGTGCTAATGGTGTCGCGCGTCGGCAGGCCGTCCATAAAGCCATTGCCGCGGGCTAGCTTCATCGCTTGCACAAAATAGAACGCAGCTCCTATCCAGATAGCGACTGAAGTACCCAATGCCGCACCGGGGGCACCCATTTCCGGCAGGCCGAGGTTGCCGAAAATAAAACCGTAGTTCAGCAGTACGTTCAGCACATGCATCATTACCAGCGTGCGCATGTACACCCACGACATGCTTACGCCGTTCCAGTAGCCGCGGAAGCTAAAGTTCATTCCCACTGCGGCAATACTAATCAGCCGGAGCTGGAAATACTCTGTACCGACAGCTGCTACTTCCGGGTCGTCGATTAGCAGCGGATAAAATAGCGGCGCCAGTAGCCAGAGAATAGCGGCAAGTGGCAGGCCGACCATGAGGGCTATCATCAAGCCGCCGTTCAGTGGCAGCGCCGCCATATGCTCATTACCTTCGCCCATTCGCCGGGAGGCAATTGCCTGTACACCAACGCCGAGACCAAGCACCAGAGCGTTGGCCATAAAGCTGGTGAACGAGCCCAGGCCCGCAGCTGCCAATGCGGTTTCACCTAGCTGGCCGACCATTGCGGTGTCGACCAGATTCAAAACGTTCTGCGACATCATGCCGCCGATAATCGGCAGGGCGAGCAGGAATATTTCGCGTAAGCGTTGACTGTTGGGCATCATGCCGAGGCCGCCGGCTCGTTATTACCGGCAAGCAAAAGCAGCCGCCCACCCTGAGCTTGTCGAAGGGCCGCTATTGTAAACCAGGCTTCGACAGGCTCAGCCTGAACGGGATACTGGAGGAGTGGGGCCAGGCGAATACTAACCCTTCGCTGGTACAAGCTGTGGGTAATCCGGGTTCCACATTGAATCCGCTACCAATTTCGGAATATCGGCTTTATTAATCTCGGCCTGTGCGACGCCATCATCAATCGCCTGTGCAACCACTGCTTCAGCAATATGCTCACTCACTTCACGCAGCCGCGAAACGGTCGGGAATAACTGGCCACTTGCCAATTCTTCTTCGGTAACCTGGGTTGCTAATGCCTCAGACGAAGCGCTGATCATATTGTCAGTAACCTCCGAAGCTTTTGCCAGTAAGGCGCCTAAACCCAGGCCAGGGAAGATGAACACGTTATTGCCTTGGCCAATGTGGTGGAATTGGCCTGCGTATTCAACGGGTGCAAACGGGCTGCCAGCAGCCACCAGCGCCAGACCTTCGGTCCAGACGATGATGTCGCTAGGAATAGCTTCGCAATTAGCTGTGGGGTTAGAAAACGGCAGAATAATAGGCCGTTGACTAGCGCTAGCCATGCTCCGGACTATGCTTTCGGTAAACGCACCGGCCTGACCCGAGGTGCCAATCAACACCGTCGGGCGATAGCCGTCGACAACCGATTGCAGATCACGCTTGTCTTCGCTTAGGCCATGTTCTGCGGCTAATTCTGGCGACCATGCCAGCTTCTGCTTGGCTGCTTCAGTTATGTTGCGATCCGTTACCAGTAAGCCACGACTATCAAGCATGGCGATATTGGCTTGCACTTGTTCCTCGGTAGCGCCGGCTAAACGCATGCCCGCCCGCAGCTGGTTGGCAATGCCCATGCCCGATGCGCCCGCACCGAATATGACGATTCGCTGTTCCAGCAAACTTTGGTTTTTAACCCGACAGCCAGCCATCAGACCTGCCAGTGCTACCGCACCGGTGCCCTGAATATCGTCGTTGAAGCTTAGCGCCTTGTGGCGGTAACGCTCCAACACGTCAAAAGCGTTGTTTTTACGGAAGTCTTCCCACTGGATAAGCACATCGGGAAACACCTCTGTCGCAGCTTCAACAAACTCGTCTATCAGCGACAGATAATCGTCGCCGGTGAGCCGGGGTTTGTCCCAGCCAAGATATAGCGGGTCGTCCAGCAGCTCCTGGTTGTTGGTGCCCACATCCAGGCTTATCGGTAGCGTGTCGGCAGGGTGAATACCGGCGCCGGCGCAATACAACGCGAGCTTACCGATAGAAATTGCCATGCCACCACAGCCCTGGTCGCCGATGCCGAGAATCGATTCGTTGTCAGTCGCGACAATGAGCTTAACGTGCTTAAAGCGGGCGTGTTGCAGCACTTCTTTTATTTTTCCACGGTGCTGCGGGGTAATCCACATACCGCGGCCACGACGAAATACCTTGGAAAAGTCTTTACAGGCCTGGCCCACCGTCGGGGTGTAGACAATGGGCAGGTATTCTTCAATGTTTTCTTGCAGGAAGCTGTAAAAAAGGTGCTCGTCGCGATCCTGCAGGGCAGCGATACCAATGTACTTTTCCATCGGGTCGTTTTTTTTCGCGAAACTGGCATATACCCGCTGTAGCTGCTCGTCCATGGTTGAAACGGCGTCGGGAATGAGCCCGTTAAGCTTTAAGCTCCACCGTTCTTCGTTAGGAAACCCGGTGCTTTTGTTATAGAGCGGGTGAGCGAAAACATCGTAACCCTTAAAAGGGCACTCCACCGTTTCGCTACCATCCGCATTGCGGCTGCGTTTGAAGGTTCCCATTGCCATTTTATGTGCGCCTTTTTTTGCATAGTATTTAGGTGGCGCGATAGTAACATTATTGCCCGCTACCGTGGGCGACGCGGCGGCTGGTTGCTGCGTTTCAACTCCGTATACTCAAGTGATACAAAGAACCCAAAAAGAATCAGGAAAAAAATATGTCTGCAGCGGCCAGCACCAGCGAATACATCACCAACAATGGCGATCCCACCTACAAAACCGCTGTGCGGGTTAAAAATCTGCCCCCCGCCAAGGTAGATGTTGCCATTATTGGCGCGGGTTTGGGTGGTCTTATGGCTGCGGCTCAATTAGGCAAAGTCGGCAAAACCGTGGCGGTATTCGATCAGCATTATGTTGCGGGCGGTTGCTGTACTCAGTTCAGTCGCGGCGGGCCAAAAGCTCGTTATAACTTCGACGTGGGCCTGCACTATATTGGCGATTGTGAACCGGGCGGCGCCATCCCATCGGTATTGGAAGAGGTCGGCGTCGATATAGACTTTATTCCGATGGATCAGGACGGTTTCGACAAACTGGTATTCCCCGATTTTGAATTCCGCATTCCGGCTGACCGCGAGCTATACAAAGATCGCCTGATGAAGCAGTTCCCCGGCGAAAAATCGGGCATTAAGCGATATGTGCGTTTTCTTGATGAAGCCGATGCCATGTTTGGCGGCCTGAATACCGGCAAGCTAAAGCCCGGTAAAGGTTTGGCTTTCCACGCACTCACAAAAGCCCGGATAGCTTCAAAATACCTCAACGGCACGCTGGAAGACCTATTCGATAGCTGTACGAACAATCAGCAACTGCGAGCGGTATTT
>CAJQNE010000394.1 GCA_905479545.1 uncultured Gammaproteobacteria bacterium
CTATAATTACCGATTAACGGTACTAAATAACCGCATAAAGTTGCGGGCAGGGCGACCCATGAAAAACCTGATCTCATTGCTACCCTTGTTGGTTGTTGTTGCCTGTGGCGGCGGAGGGGGCGGCGGCAGTACTGACGGTTCCGGCTCATCGCCTACCCCTGACACCCGACAATTGTCCGGTCAGGCCACCAAAGCGCCGTTGCGCGGCGCACAAGTCAGTGTTTCTTCAGTCAACAGTGAGGGTGAGGCAGTTCAGCTGCTGGCCTCTTCTACTACCGATGATAGCGGTGCGTTCAATGTCGTTGTAACGGCGGGCGCCGGCCCGGTGTTAGTTGATGTCACGGGCGGCTCCTATTTTGACGAAGCCGATCCGGAAGCGAATGGTGACCAGCAGCGTCAGATCGTCCTGCCGGCGGGTCGGGGGCTGAGTGCGTTAGTTCCGGACGACATTAGTCGTGTCGCTGTGACGCTACTGTCCCAACAGATTACCGATCGGGCCCTGGCGGAAGCGGTGCAAGGTGGTGACCTGAACTCACTATTTGCCAATGCCAGAGCGCAGGCGATGGTAGCGCTCGGTTTTGACGTACTGACCACCATTCCCGCCAATCCCACTGACCCGGCGCCGGGCAGCAGCGTGGCGGAATTGCAGTACGCCATGGTGCTAGGCGGGTTAGCGCAGGCATTGAATTCCATCGCCCTTTCAACCGGCCATAGCCAACCGGATGCTGACTTGCTGGACGCGCTCGCCAGCGATCTCGCCGACGGCCGACTCGACGGCCAGCGGTTCGGTCAGAGCGTTGAGCTCGATGATGGCCAGACCTTGCCGGTCGATATCAGTTTGAACGGTGAGATACAGCGTTTCCGCAATAACAACTTCGACGCTTACGCCGGCGTACCACTTGCCGCTGTCGACCAGGGGATTCTGGCGCAACCGCTAGGCGGCGACAGCAATGCTGTACCTGTGGCTGTTGATGATGCATACACACTGGCTCGTGGAGCGACGTTGGATATCTCCGCCCCCGGTGTGACTGCCAACGACATCGACCCGGAAGGGCGTCGGCTAGCCCTCGCGCTGGTTACTGGTCCCGTCGCCGGGACGCTCCAGTTCAATGAGGATGGTAGTTTTGTCTATACCCATAACGGCAGCCGTACCGCTGTAGATCAGTTTTCCTACCGCATTACCGATCCTGGTGGTTTGAGCGATACAGCGACTGTGAACCTCACAATTGCGCCGATTCAGGCACTGCCGGTGGCGGTAAACGACAGCGCGACCACAGCCGGTAACACCGCGGTAGATATAGCCGTTCTTGCGAATGACACCGGAGTGGTGGACGCGGCCTCGGTTGAGTTGACGGAGCCACCACAGAATGGCGTGACGCAGTTATCTGACAGCGGTGTGATCCGCTATACGCCTGCCACCAGCTTCCTTGGAGCCGACAGTTTTACCTATCGTGTAAGCAATGGTCAGGGCGACGTTTCAGATGTGGCACGGGTAACCATTGCAGTGATCAATAACTCGCCTGCGACCAACGATGTTAGCGTTGAGCTGGCCGAGGACAGTAGCGCGGCCGTATTGCTCACCGGCGCTGACAGCGACGATGGCGTGGTGGAGTTTATCTTGCTGTCGGCACCCGCGAACGGCAGCCTGTTTGCCGATGCAGCCCTGACGCAAGCATTGGCCGCTGATGGTCGGGTAGCCGCCAGCAATTCAAGCGCGACGGTGTTTTACGCACCGGTCGCCGATTTTAATGGTAGCGATGCTTTTGCCTTTGAAGCACGCGATGGCTTCGGTGCCGGTTCAGGCGCGGCCACGGCGAGCCTCACCGTGATTCCGGTCAATGATGAGCCTGTAGTGCTCGTTAATACCTTGAGCGTTGACGAAGGGCAGAGCAGCCCGCTCACTGTTGAAGTGCTCAGCGCCAGCGACGTGGACAACAGCGCTGCTGAATTGAGTTATGGTCTGCGAACCCAACCGCTCAATGGAGCGATTCTGTTAAACGGCAACCCATTGCCGACCGGTGCCGCTTTTACCCAGCAGGATGTTGCCGATGGTAATGTCGCGTTCCGGCATGACGGTTGCGAGACCGACAGTAGTAATTTGCGGTTGGCATTGAGTGACGGTGAGTCGAGTCAGTCAGTTGACGTTCCGGTTACCGTAACACCAGCCAATGATCCGCCCGAATTCTTCTCGGTAGAGCAGACGTTGGCTGAAGGAACTGAGCTACTGCTACCAGTGGCCGCACTCGACGGTCGCGACGTAGATAGCGCAGCGGGTTTGCTCGGCTACCGTATTACCGCGCTACCGTTCAATGGCGAATTGTTGCTCGATGGCGAGCCGCTCGGCAACGGCGGCCAGTTCGGCCAGCAAGCGGTTAATGACGGTCGGATCAGTTACCGTCACGACGGCAGTGAAACCGATAATGATCGTATTGCTCTGCGTTTGAGTGACGGTGACAATGAGGTAGCGGCACAACTGCTGTTGGACATCATGCCGGTCAATGACGCTCCCACGTTACGCATCACCGCCATTGCTGTGGACGAGGCTGAAGCGGTTACTGTGACGGCTGCCAATCTGGCTGCTGAAGATTCTGATACCGGACCGGGCCTGTTGCGCTATACCCTGCAAACCGCGCCGCTAAACGGCGACCTGCTCCTTGGCGGCGACCTGCTCGGTGATGGCGCGCAATTTACTCAGGCAGACATTAATGATGGCCTGTTGGACTACCGCCACGGCGGCGGCGAAGACAGTGCCGACAGCTTCGTAGTTACGGTATCGGATGGCGAGTCCGGCACCGATGCCACCCCGGTAGCCATCAATGTAGGTGGTGCCAACGATGGCCCCCAACTGACCACAGGTGAACTGACGGTAGACGAGGGCGGCTCGGCCCTCGTCACAACCGCCGTATTGTCGGCTAGCGATGTGGATAATTCAGCTGCCGAGCTGACCTACACTCTGGATACGGCGCCTGGTGTCGGCGACCTGCTGCTCGGCACAACCGCGCTGGCTTCCGGCAATACCTTCACCCAGGCAGATGTGGACGCAGGCAGCCTGAGCTACCGTCATGGCGGTAATGAACCCTCAGCCGAAAGCTTTACGGTGACCGTTCGCGATCCGGGCGCATTGGCAGCCACCGGCTCTGCAGCAATCTCTATCACTCAGGTGAATGATGCACCCGTGCTGCAACTGCAAAGCGTCACGCTGGATGAAGGCGCAGCGGTTACGCTCGGCAGCACCGCGATTAATAGCTCCGATCCCGACACGGTGCCGGCCGATTTGCAGTACAGCGTGACCGCCGCGCCCGCCAATGGCCAGTTGCTGCTGGGCGGCATACCGCTAGGCCAGAACGACGGCTTTACACAGGCCGACATCAATACCAACGCGCTTAGCTATCAACACAACGGCACCGAGAACACGGGCGACGGCGTGGGCCTGTCGGTATCCGACGGTGCGTTGAGCGATGCAGGCACACTGACGCTGACCATTAGCCCGGTTAACGATGCCCCACAATTACCGAATGGCAGCTTCTCCGTACAAGAGGGCGGCACGGCTCAGGTCGGCCCTGCCGTGCTGAATGGCAGCGACCCGGATAATGCGGCCGGTCAGTTGCAGTACACCTTAGTTACCGCGCCGCAGAACGGCCAGCTACTTGCTGGCAGCGGTCCGTTGGGTGCCGGTGGACAGTTCACCCAGCAAGATGTCAACGGTGGCGCAATAAGCTACCAGCACGATGGTAGCGAATCGACCAGTGACGGCTTCTCTGTCACCCTGAGTGATGGTGCACTTAGCACTTCGGCCAATGTGACTGTTACGGTCGGCGAGCTTAACGACCCGCCGTCGCTGACCATCAATGAACTGCTGCTCGACGAGGATGCCAGTGCCATTGTCGGCAATGACGTGCTGTTGGCTTTGGACAGCGATACCGCTGCCGACCAGCTCCGGTTCACGGTATTGGCGCTACCAGCGCAGGGCGATCTGCTGTTGGGCGGCGAGCCTCTCGGTAGCGGCGGGTTTACCCAGCAGGACATCAATGATGGCCGTCTGAGTTATCGCCACGATGGCGGTGAGTCAACTACCGACGGTGTTTCTTTGCAGGTTAGCGATGGTGAGCAGAGCGACTCGGGCAATTTGCTGATTCGTATTGTGCCGGTTAACGATGCGCCGGAATTCAGTGCAAACTCGCTGACATTGGATGAGGGTGCTACCGCCGTCATTACCACGGCAGAGTTAACCAGCGCCGACCCCGACAATACGCCCGCGCAACTGACGTATAGCATCGACAGTTTGCCGGCGACCGGCCAGCTACTGCTGAATGACGCTGTGCTGGGTGCTACCGCTAGCTTCACTGAAGCCGACATTGTCGCCGGCCGGCTGGCTTACCGTCACGACGGTAGAGAAACTTTTGTCGACAGCATCGGCCTGACTGTCTCCGACGGCCAGCTCGATGACAGCGCCAGCCTCGCCATTGTCATCAATGCTGTCAACGACGCACCGACACTGCAAGCCGGCCTGCTGGATGTGGCTGAGAACGGCACCGCCGTTATTGCGGCGACGGTGTTGGTCGCGACCGATAGCGACAACGGTCCTGCCGAACTGGCATACCAGGTGGTTACGCCGCCCGGCAATGGCACGTTGCTTTTGGATGGTGAACCGCTGGGTACTAGTGGATTCACCGAACAGGACGTCGATAATGGCCTGTTGGCGTACCGCCATGATGGCAATGAAACGGTTACTGACAGTATTGATCTGAGCGTCTCTGACGGCGAGTTAAGCGCCAGCGCTAGGCTCAATATCCGCATAGGTGCCGACAACGACGCGCCGGTGTTGACCACCGCTGACCTGGTGGTAGACGAGGGCGCTGCGGTAGCGATAACCGCCACCGAACTGCTTGCCAACGACGCCGACAATGCGCCTGCCGAGCTGACTTATACGCTCGATACACCACCGGCCAATGGCGTAATTGAGCTGTCCGGGGTGGGGGTCGGCGACGGCGGCACCTTTAGCCAGCTCGATATCGACAATGGCCTGCTGGCCTATCGCCACGATGGCAGCGAAACCACTGAAGATAGTTTTGCGGTGACCGTTTCCGACGGCAGTCTCAGCGATCAGGGCTCGGTGCCGGTTACCGTATTGCCGGTCAATGATGCGCCGGTGCTGAATGCCGGCGTGGTTAATGTGGCCGAAGGAGCGACCGCCGTCGTTCCCATGGCGGCGTTGAACACGGTTGATCCGGACAATGCTCCCGCCGAACTCGATTACAGCATCGACACGGTGCCGGTAAACGGCGTACTACTGCTCGATACCATCGAGCTTGAGCAGGGCGCCGGCTTTAGCCAGGCCGCTGTAAACGCCGGCCGGTTGTCCTATCGCCACGATGGCAGTGAAACCACCGCTGACAGCATTGGCCTGACGGTATCGGATGGTGAACTCGACGACTCAGCGGTGCTGCAGTTACGTGTCGGCGCTAGCAACGATGCACCGGTGCTGACCATCGGCAATCTGACATTGGACGAAGGCGCCGAAGCGGTCGTCGACAGCGCGGCACTACAAGCAACCGACGGCGATAATACGCCGGTGCAGTTGCTGTACACACTCATGGTCGCGCCTACCAACGGCGAGCTGCGCCTTGGTGCCAATGCGCTGGCTACTGGCGGCGGCTTTACCCAGCAGGATATCGACGATGGTCAGCTGGCCTACCGTCACAATGGTAGCGAAACTGCCAGCGACAGCCTCGAAGTCATGGTCAGCGATGGCGTGGATAGCGAACGTGGCACGTTGCCGATTACCGTCAACCCGGTTAACGACGTACCTACCGTGGTGAGCAACCCACTGGCCCTGGCTGAAGGTGCCTTCCGGCTGCTGATCATGGCTCAGCTGAATGCCACTGACCCCGACAACGGCGCCGACGAACTAACCTACAGCATCGACACGGCGGCGGTGAACGGCCAGCTCGAGCGTGACGGTGCCGTGCTCGCTGCGGTCGACAGCTTTACCCAACAAGATGTCGTTGATGGGCTGCTCGGCTATCGCCACAACGGCAGCGAAACAACCAGCGACAGCATCGCGCTGAGCCTTAGCGACGGCCTTGAAACCGTTGCTGTGACCTTAACTATTAACGTTACGGCTGACAACGATGCGCCGGTTGTAACTGCCGGTACGCTGAACCTGAACGAGGGTGCAGAGAGTCTCATTTTCAGCGCAGTGCTTACGACAAGCGACGACGATAATGCCCCTGCCGAATTGCAGTACAGCCTGACGGCGGCGCCAACGGTAGGTCAGTTGTTGCTGGGTGGCGTTACGCCGTTAACGACGGGTAGCCAGTTCACCCAAGCCGATATAGACAACGACGCGCTCAGCTATCGTCACGACGGCGGCGAAAGTACCGCAGATAGCTTTAGCGTTACGGTCACCGATGGCATTGATAGCGATAGCGGTGCAGTTAGCATCGTTATCTCAGCGGTTAATGATGCACCGGTGCTGATGCTGGTGACGCAAACCGTCAACGAAGGCGCTACCTCGGTGCTTGGACGCGCTGCCATCGACAGCCGTGACCCGGATGACACCCCGGTCGATCTGGTATTTACTCTAATTACAGCACCGCCGAATGGAGAGTTGTTGCTAGACGGCAGTGCAATTGAAGCCAGTGCTCTGTTTAGCCAGCAAGCTGTAGATGATGGACGAGTCAGCTACCGCCACGACGGCAGTGAAACCAGCAGCGACCAGTTGGCGCTTAGCGTCTCCGATGGCGACTTAGGCGACAGCGGCACGCTGAATTTCATTGTGCAGGCAGCCAACGATGCACCCGTGCTGGCTCTGGCGTCATTTGCGCTTGATGAGGGCAGCACGATTACGTTGACCGCCGCCACGCTGGCCGCCAGCGACCCTGATAACGCCGACGAGGAGTTGTTCTATACGCTCACAGCGTTCCCGGACGACGGTGTATTCCTGCTGCAAACCACGCCGCTTATCGTCGGTGACCGGTTTAGCCAGGCTGACGTGACCGCTGGTAATGTCAGCTATAGGCAGGATGGCAGCGAGCCCGCAGTTGATCCGGGCCAGTACAGCTTCTCGCTGACCGATGGCAGCGACACGGTCAGTGATTCGGCCACCATCACTGTCAACCCGGTCAATGACGATCCGACGCTGACCGCCGGCGGGCTTGGCGTTGACGAACGAGGTACCGCCGCGGTCACGCCCGCTGTGCTAGCGGCCAACGACCCGGACAACGCACCGGCCGAGCTGGTCTACATGCTCAGCGCCGCGCCGACCCAGGGTGGCTTGTTATTTGTTGGCACTTCGGAAGCTCTGCTCAACGGCGATACCTTCACCCAGCAGGACGTTATCAATGGTGCGCTGGAGTACGTTCACAACGGCAATAACAGCGGCGCCGACGACAGCTTCTCGGTCAACCTGAGCGACGGCGGTGGCGCCAGCATTCCGGGTACCGTCAATATCGACGTCAACCCGGTCAATGATGCGCCGGTGCTGACGCTGAACGGCCTCAGTGTGGCCGAAGGCACCACGCAAGCGGTCACCGCCGCCAATGTGCAGGCCAGCGACAATGACAATACGCCCGCGCAACTGCTGTTCACGCTGACCCAGGCCCCGGTCAACGGCCAGCTTCTGCTGGACACCACCGTGGTGCCACAGAACGGCCAGTTCTTCCAGGCCGATATCGACGCCAACCGACTCAGCTACCGCCATGGCGGCGGCGAAAACAGCAGTGATACGCTGAGCCTGCAGGTGACCGATGGTAGCCTCAGCGACAGCGGCGCGCTCAGCATCACCATAACGGCCGTCAACGACCCGCCGCTGCTGCAACTCAATACTCTTACGTTGGACGAAGGGGCGACCACGCCGGTGGGAGCGGGGACTATCAATGCCGGCGATCCCGACGACACTGCAGCTGATCTGCTCTATGGCGTTACCGAAATCGGCCCGAATGGTGGTTTTCTGTTAGCCGGCAACCCGACGCTGAGTTTCAGCCAGGCCGACATTAATGCCGGCCGAATTAGCTATCGCCACGATGGCAGCGAAACTACGGGCGACAGCATCGAATTGCAGGTGACCGACGGCGACGCGACGGATACCGGCCTGCTGACCGTGGTGATTAATGCGGTTAACGATACTCCGACTATCGTGGTCGGTCCGACAAGCCTCGACGAAGGTGCCAGCCTGACGCTGACCAGCGCCAATCTGCAGGCCGTCGACCCGGATAATACGCCGGCGGAACTGATGTTCTCTGTCATGGCCGTGCCAGTAAATGGCACCC
>CAJQNE010000395.1 GCA_905479545.1 uncultured Gammaproteobacteria bacterium
GAACAGGTTGAATTCGAAGTTCAGCAGGTGGCTGATCTGACGGCCGAAGTTAAGCTCAACGCCATAACCGTCGTCGTCTAGCTGGCGCTCATCGTCAGCAATAACGTAACGCGCTTGTGGCGCTACATACCAGCGGCTATCAATCGCGTGGTCGTCGGCTGCGGCTAATGGTGCGGCCATGGTGGCCGCTGCTACTGCTGCGCCGGTAATCATTTTTAAGTTGTTCATCTGTTCTCCAAATGTACTAATTTGCTATTGACATCAACACCGCAAATCAAATTGAGCGTTGTTGACGGCTAGTCTCGCAAAATCCGTGCCGTTTTTATTTGAGCGGTAAGAAAGTGGCTATATCATGCCGTTCTTGCCAGCTCTGGCTGCGAGTGGGTGGGAATATACATCAGCCGGCCGTGAAAATAAACAGTGATCAGTTACAAAGTTGCGTTAATGTTTGGTAAGTATTTCCGGTTTTGGTGTAGTGGTTTGGTTGGTAGCGCTAGCTGTGGTTATTCGAGCCCGTTACCACATTAGGTCATCTGGCACTTCGTAACCCGCATAGGGGTCATCTTCCGCAGCGTCGCTGGTGGCTGTATCGGCGATAAATATCTGGTCGGGTATTTTTTCGGCTAGCTTCCGTGCAACCGGTACCGGAAGTAATCGTAGGCTGTCGCGGTGCAAAACGACCGCTAATTTGCCGTCAGTAAGCTGCTGTCGTTGGCTGCCCGATACATACACTCGCTGGATTTTGCCATCCAGTGTTAAGTTGTAGAGTTCATCACCGTCGGCTTTTTGGGTGTTGGTTTTAATAATCTGTGCAATAGCATGCAGCTGTTCACGCTCACGTTTTTCGGCCTCGCGTTTCAGATTCAGTTCTTTATCGCGTTTGGCCTTGGCTTCTGCGTCAGCCGCTATTTTTTGTTTGAGTTCGGCTTTTTCGGCGGCCGCGCTGTGGTCACCACGTTTCGCTGCCTTGGTTTGTTGGCGTTTAGCCTGTGAGGCTTTGTGCGCCTGTTTTTTGCTGGCCGCACCGGCTTTGAGGAGCTGGTCGCGTAGTGAGCCTGCCATATGCTTTGCCTGTTATAGAGACTGAAGGGCGGTATTATGCCGCCATGAGTAACGAAAAACTGCAGAAGGCGGACGAACCGCGATTAAACGAGCGGCAACCGGACGAGTTGAGATGGACCGACCTGGAAACCCGGCTGGCTTATGCAGAGCAGGCTAACGACCAGCTGAGTCAGGAAATTTTTGACCAGCAGCGTGAGTCTGAGCGTTTGCAATTGCGGGTAATGCGGCTTGAGCAGAGGATGAGAGAACTTAGCGAGCAAATGCCGGCCGCTACCGGCGGTAAGTTGGAAGACGATATTCCACCGCATTATTAGGCCGGGTTGTTAGACCTGGTTATTCGTTAGGCGATTGACTAATGTGTAGGTGCGAATTCATTCGCACAACTCAAGCGCTCCCTCCGAGTGATGACTCTGCGAATGAATTCGCACCTACAGGTTTTTCGCTACTCTGAATAAATGCTGCCCGCAAACCCCTACGAAGCGTGCGGCAAATCGTCTAAGTACCGCTCTGCATCCAGCGCAGCCATGCAACCCGACCCCGCCGAAGTAATTGCCTGGCGGTAAATGTGGTCGGCGACATCACCAGCTGCGTACACACCTTCAACGCTGGTTAGCGTCGCGTCGCCGACTGTGCCGCTCTTCACAGTGATGTAACCATCCTTCATGTCTAACTGCCCGTCGAACAGCTCGGTGTTGGGTTTATGGCCGATGGCGATGAACACGCCGTGCACATCTAGGTTCTGGGTTGTATCCGATTTTGTGCTCCGAATGCGAATTCCGGTTACGCCTGAGTCGTCGCCGAGTACTTCATCTAGTGTGTTATCCCAGAGCACGGTGATGTTGTCCTTCTGCGCAACTTTGTCGCGCAGAATTTTCTCGCCGCGGAATTCGTCACGACGATGAATCATGGTTACGTGCGAGGCAATATTCGCTAAATAAAGCGCTTCTTCCATTGCAGTATTGCCGCCACCGACTACTGCAACAGGTTTGCCGCGATAGAAAAAACCGTCGCAGGTAGCGCAGGCCGAAACGCCTTGTCCGGCAAACTTGGTTTCTGATTCCAGGCCGAGATACTGAGCTGATGCGCCGGTAGCAATAACCAGTGCGTCAGCGGTGAACTCGGTGCTGTCGCCGGTGAGCTTAAACGGTCGTGTGCTCAAGTCGACCTTGTTGATGTGGTCAAAAATGATTTCAGTATCGAAGCGTGCAGCATGTTTCTCCATGCGCTGCATCAGTTCCGGCCCTTGTACGCCGGCGTCGTCGCCGGGCCAGTTATCGACATCGGTGGTAGTGGTGAGCTGACCACCTTGTTGCATGCCAGTTACCAATACAGGGTTCAGGTTGGCACGGGCGGCATATACCGCGGCGCTGTAACCGGCCGGGCCAGATCCAAGAATTAGCAGGCGGGCGTGTTTGGATTCAGGCATTGGTGCTCCGAAGGGTGTTAGTTGTAGG
>CAJQNE010000396.1 GCA_905479545.1 uncultured Gammaproteobacteria bacterium
ACTAACAGCACAAAAGCTCTGCAGCACTCCGCGGCGAGCTGCGCTCAGCCTATTTCGTGAACCGTTTGCTAAACTGCTGCCATGCAAGCTTTCCTTAATGCCTTAACCAACCTGCTTGACCACCACGCGGTTCTAACCGACACGGTCGACACCGCTAGCTATTTGCAGGAAAGCCGCAACCTTTATAAAAGTACAGCTTTGGCGGTAGTGTTGCCTGCTAGCACTGCAGAGGTGGCCGCAACGGTTAAGCTTTGCATTGAGCATAATATCGGCATCGTTCCGCAGGGTGGCAATACTGGCCGGGTTGGCGGTGCCAGTGTTGATGAAAGTTCTGCACGACATTTGAACGGCCAGGTAGTGCTCAACCTGCAACGCCTGAATAAGGTCTTAGCGGTTGACCCACTTAACTTCACCATGAATGTGCAGGCGGGCTGTGTATTGGCCAACATTCAGCAGGCTGCGGCGGATTCTGATCGACTGTTCCCGTTACGACTTGGCGCGGAAGGTTCCTGCCAAATTGGTGGCAACCTCGCGAGCAACGCCGGCGGCACTAACGCTCTACGCTACGGCAGCGCCCGTGACCTGGTGCTGGGCCTTGAAGTTGTCACTGCCGACGGCGAAATCTGGAATGGTATGAACCGTCTCCGTAAAAACAACGCGGGCTACCCGCTGCGAGAACTATTTCTGGGTAGTGAAGGTACGCTCGGCATTATCACTGCCGCCGTATTGAAGTTGTTTCCTGCCCCGAGCGGCAGTGCCACAGCCATGGTCGGACTGGACTCTCCCAGCTATGCCTTGGCGGTATTGGCCGAAATCCGCAGCCGCTGTGGCGACAACCTGACCGCCTGCGAAATTATTTGCCGGCGCGGAATCGAATTCGCCTGTCAGCATATCGAGCGCTGCCGTGAGCCGTTTGAGACACCGCAGGAGTGGTATGTATTGCTTGAGCTTGATGGCCCGCAGAGCAGCGAAGCGTTGCAGCAGCAACTCACCGAAGCATTAGCATATTGCGGCGATCAAAACTTGCTGAACGAGGCGGTCCTGGCTGGCAGCGAAACACAGCGTGCGGCGCTATGGGCGTTGCGTGAAGGCGTAGTTGAAGCACAGCGGTTTGAAGGCGCCAGCATAAAACACGACATTTCACTGCCGCTTACGTCAATTGCTAACTTTATTGCACTGGCACTACCTGCTGTGGAAGAACGTATGCCAGGCGTTCGCCCCTGCCCGTTCGGCCATTTGGGTGATGGCAACCTGCATTTCAACCTGAGCCAACCAGTCGACATGAACAGCGATGAGTTTCTCGACCATTGGCAGGAATTCAATCAGCTGATTCACAATTTGGTTGCCCGATTTGACGGCAGCTTTGCTGCCGAGCACGGCATAGGCCGACTAAAGCGTGATGAGCTAATGCTACGCAGCTCACCGGTGAGCCTTGCTATGATGCGCAACCTAAAACAGGCATTAGACCCCCGCGGTCTTCTTAATCCCGGCAAAGTGTTGCCTCCAACGCCACCCCAATCTCAACACTAGAAATAGCATCTGCTGCACCATAAAAAGAAAGTAACGAGACAACCGAAATGAGCTACGCAGGACGAACCCGAGCAAAAATTTTTTTTAATTTAACCTTTCTGGCAGTCGCTTTCTGTATCTGTGGTTTCGTGGCTTACTCCCTGCTGCGCGACCGGGGTCCGGACGTTACGATTAATGCCGATTTCCAGCAGCAGTTGCTAGAGAAAATCCGCAATGCTAAACCAGGGGCACGCATTGATGTGCCGGCCGGCAAATTTGAACTCAGCACAAATCTCCTGTTGCGCACTGAAGGGGTCACACTCGCAGGAGCCGGGGCAGACCGAACCTACCTGTCTTTTTTAGCGATGGAGGGTAAACAGCCTGCCATACAGGTTGATGCCGATGGGATTACCGTGAGTGGTTTAAACCTACTCGACGTGCCCAGCTCAGCCATACTCATAAGCACCTCAAATGACATTCTGGTGCAGGATATCGAAACTAACGCGCCGACCACCAGCCGTGAACGACTGGCTCTCTCTTACGGTGTCGTTGTGCGCCGTAGCAGCAACGTGCTGCTACGACACAATAGCCTCCTGGCCAGTCGCAACTCCGGCGTACTGGTGCTCGACTCAGACGATGTGATGATTAAAGACAACCAGCTAAAAACCAATACTATTGGCCTGCAGCTGGTTAGCTCGCGCTCAGTCGACGTTCTGAGCAACAACATCAGCTACAACAGTATGGGAGTTCTCATCTCAGAATCGCCTGCCGAAGCGAGCAAGCCTGCAAAGAACACCCGTTTACTCAAGAACACGGTCACTTTCAATAATCGAAACAACATGTTTTCCAGCGCCGAGATAGCTCAACTGGTATTCGCCGGCGTAGGGCTGCAAATCGTCGGGGTCGATAAAGTTGAAGTGGTAGACAACGTCTTTCGCCGCAACGACGCCAGCAATATTGTGGTGTTCAGTAACGACACCTCAAACTTTCCCGAACTCATTGCTTTTGATCCTTACGCTGAAGGAATTTATATCGCTAATAACGCGCTATCGGAATCGGGCATGGCACCCGGCAACCTTGCTACCTGGCGTGGAATTACCCTCAACTTACCCTATCCGGATGTGCTTTATGACGGGGTAATCGCACCGACGAACGCTGACTCTATCAACCGGAAAAATGCTCGTGCAAGAGTCTGCGTAAGTAACAATAAGAAGCCAGAGCCGCGCATAGTAAACCTTGATCTCGACAACTACTTTGGTGGCCGTAGCCGCCTGATAGATCGAATAACCTGCAGCCACCGGCGCCTGCCGGCAACCATGCTTACGCCCAGATTAATCGACGCCGCGCTTGGCTAGCGCTAGCAACGTATTAGTCACAAACTATTCCGACAGCGTGTCTTGCAGGCCCCACTCTTCAGGCCAGGCCTCAGCCAGATCTGCTGGCGTGCCGTAAAAACGCTTCCACATATTTCGGTAAGCCAGCAACTCGTTCTGCCATTGCTCATCATCCCAGCCTAGTTCGCTTCGACAAATTTCCTGAATACGACTGACATGCTCCATGCCACCGTCGCGCAGCAAGAAGCCCAGCCGACAGCGGCGTAGCAACAAATCCTGCAGCTTGATAACACCCTCAGCCCGCGCTGCCCAACGCACCTCGGCCCAACAACCGAGCGTACCCGGTATAGCTTTGAGCTCGTCGGCACGGTTTTCGTCGCGCACCATCGCCAACAACCGATCGGCATTATGACCGTAGCGACCATATAAGCGACGACTTAACGCCGGCGACAGTGCCAGTTCGGCGGGCGGGTTCGGTTTCACCGCATCAAAAATCGCCGTGCGACTCTTGATAACCGGCAGTTCTGGCAACACGTCACGAGCTTTATTCAACACCTCAATGGCGGTGCTGCGGAAGGTCGTTAACTTGCCACCGGTAACGGTAAGCATGCCGTGGCTGAACTCAAGAACATGATCGCGGGACTCTTTACTAGGGTCAGGTTCATCGGTACCGACTACCGGCCTTGCTCCGGCCCAAGTGCTGCAAATATTTTCATCGTTCAGCTCTACGTGCGGGAAAAACATGGCGACACCCGCTCGCAGATAATCAATTTCAGCTGCCGTAGCGTGCGGCTCAACCGTCAGGTCATTGCCGTGATCCATATCGGTCGTACCGATAATTGTCGCACCTTCCCATTCACGCACGAACACCGGCCGACCGTCCTGCGGGTGCATAAAGGTAATAGCACCCTCAACCGATAGCACATCGGCTGGCACCGTAATATGCGTGCCACGCAGCGGCCGCATCTGTGGTTTTTCACCCACGCCTTCACGGAGACCATCACTCCAGGCTCCCGTCGCATTGATGACGAGTCGTGCCTCAACATCATAGTGCTCACCACTAAGATTATCGCGCACCCGCAAACCATGCACGACCCCATCTGCACCTCGCAACGGCGACTCAGCACTCGCGTAGTTAAGCAGCTTGCCTCCGTCATCCAGCGCTTCAAATAGCACTCGCATAGTGAGCCGGGCATCATCGGTGCCGGCATCATTGTAAGCAAACGAACCTTTTAGCCCTTCTCTAAGTAGCCGTGGTGCCAACGCCCGGGTTTGCTCTGCAGTGAGGTAACGCGAGCTGCGGGCACGAGCCATTAAGTCGTAAACCCGAAGCCCCCAACGAAACATCCGGCGGGAGAATTCCTGAAAACTATAGTCAGTGAACGCAAAGTGCAGCGTGTCGACCAAGCCCGGCACTTCACGCAGTAACCGCTGGCGATCACGCACTGACTGCCGGACTAAGCCAAGCTCTTTCTCCGCAAGATAACGTAGACCACCGTGCACCATTTTGCTCGACTTACTCGACGAGCCAGAAGCGAAGTCAGCCTGCTCCAGCAATAGCACCCGCAAATTCATTCGCGCCGCTTCACGCAAAATGCCTGCACCGCTTATGCCACCGCCGACCACAATGATGTCCCAGCGCTTCGTTAAACCTTCCAGCGTATTGGCACGCCAACCAGGAGGCAGAATCATCAGCGCCCCCTAATTGGTTTGACCGCTGTCTACCAGCTTGCCGGGATTCATCAACCCTTTCGGATCAAAGTGTTCAAACAAGTCTTTCATGGCCTCAATACCACGGGCACTTTTCTCGGCCGTTAAATACGGCGCATGGTCAGTACCGACACCATGTTGATGACTAATCGTGCCGCCATGAGCGACGATTACCTGACTTACCGCAGCCTTAATTTTCTGCCACCGAGCTAAGTCCTCCTCATAACCAAGCCCACCTCGCCAAATATAAGTGGAATAAACCGATGAGCCTTGTGGGTACACATGCGACAAGTGCGTGAAGTTGTGAACCGGCAAATCAAACTCAGCAAGGGCCTCTTCGGTCGCTTTTTCAATCGCGTTCATACCGAGCGTAACGTTGTCCCAGTTAAAACAGGTTTCACTGGTGTCAGCGGCATAACCGTGATCCCACAAGGTATTGCGCAGATAAGGACCGTGATAGCGTTTTTTCTTCCAGGCATTACCAATAAGCGTGCCGGTATATACGCCCATCTCTGGTTTGCAAAGTTTCAGCATCTGATTCTTAGCGTATTCACAATCGGCTTTATTGCCGGTAACGCCAAACATCAACATCACCTTATTGTCGCCGGAACCACGCACACCAAGATAACGCTCCAACAGTTTAATTACCGCACTATCACCGGCCATTGTTAAGTTAGTTAGCGTTTCTTTGGCATTGGAGAGCCGCATCATTGATAGCGGCAGCTTACGCTGTGCCGCACGCTGAACAGCGGCCAGCCCCTGATCCCAACTAGGGAAAAACACCCCATGGAAAGACTCGTGTTCAGGCAGCTTGGTCACACGCATCAAGCAATCAGTCAGAATACCGATACGGCCTTCCGAACCGAGCACCATTTCCCGCACGTCGGTGCCGGCACCGGTAGCGGGAATAGCCGGAATTGTAAGTGGCCCGGTGGGTGTTTCTACCGTCCCGCCCGCAAACATATTTTCTATGCGGCCATACCGCAGTGATTGCTGACCAGACGAGCGGGTAATAACCCAGCCACCTACCGTTGAATACTCCCAGCTTTGTGGAAAATGGCCCAACACGTAGCCGCGCTCAGTGAGCTGCCGCTCAACTTCCAGACCGGTAGCGCCAGCCTGAATAGTAGCGATCAATGAATCCGGGTTTAGAGCGGTTACTTTATTCAACCGCGACAAATCGATCGATAAAACCGGCTGCTTACCCGCAGGTGGTGTCAGATGACCAACCACACTGGTGCCGCCACCATAAGGAATAACCCGAATATCTTTGGCTAGGGCAAAGTTCAGCAGCTCACACACCTGATCGTTGGTTTCAGGAAATGCGACCCCATCAGGGAAGCGTTCGACTTTG
>CAJQNE010000397.1 GCA_905479545.1 uncultured Gammaproteobacteria bacterium
TATCGTGGTCGCGAAGACCATTGTCTGCCCGGCGTTTTTGCGAGCGTATGAAGTGCTGAAATTTTAGTGGATCACGAAGGAAGAACACCGGCGTGTTATTGCCGACCATGTCGTAGTTACCTTCCTCGCTGTAGAACTTTACCGAGAAGCCGCGTGGGTCGCGCCAGGTATCCGGGCTGCCTCGCTCACCGGCTACGGTAGAGAAACGGGCCAGCGTGTCGGTTTTTGTGCCTTTCTGGAAAACCGCTGCGCGGGTATAAGCGCTTACGTCGTGAGTCGCCTCAAACCGACCAAATGCACCACCGCCTTTAGCGTGGGGCTGACGCTCCGGAATACGTTCCCGATTGAAGTTGGCCATTTGCTCGATCAGGTAATGATCGTTAAGCACAATGGGGCCATCCCGGCCGACGGTTAGAGAATGCTCATCACTGGGGACGGGGGCACCAGCATCTGTTGTAGTAGGGGGATTTTTTTTAGCAGTCATAAGTATGTCCTGATTCAGTTTATGGTCGGGAGCAGGTTAAGCGCTTGCAAATTGAATATAGCAACATTGCAACGTTAGTCGAAGTTGATATTGCCGATGAGGATGATAGGTATAGCCGATGGGTAGGTGAGAGGGTGGTTTCTGTCGAACCGGGCTCTGCTTCCCATTGATTCGTCGCTGACGGAGCTGAATCACGAGTAAATTCCAGACTTGCCTTGCCAACATTTAACCCCATCGTAATGACATGACTAAATTATCAGTACTCGACCTCTGCCCGGTGAACGAAGGCGACAACGTTGCCGTGGCACTGGCTAACTCAGCCGCTCTGGCGGTTAAAGCTGAGCAGCTCGGTTATCAGCGCTTCTGGCTAGCTGAGCATCACAATATGCCAGGCATCGCCAGTGCGGCTACCTCGGTGGTTATCGGTCATGTTGCGGCGGCAACGACGAAAATTCGGGTGGGTGCTGGTGGCGTAATGCTGCCAAACCATTCGCCGCTAGTTATTGCTGAGCAATACGGCACCTTGGAGGCGTTGTTTCCGGGTCGTATTGACCTTGGCCTTGGCCGGGCACCGGGTGGTGATCAGGCCACCTTGCACGCATTGCGCCGTTCAAATAGTGGTTCGGTCGATAACTTCCCCGACGACGTACTTGAATTACAGCGTTACCTGAACGATGAGTCTGCTGGCGCTAACGGCATAACTGCTACGCCAGGAGCAGGTAGCAAGGTGCCGTTATGGATTCTCGGCTCCAGCCTTTATGGTGCCCAGCTAGCCGCAAAGCTCGGCCTGCCTTACGCCTTTGCTTCGCACTTCGCGCCGCAATTATTAGAGCAAGCGCTGGCGGTTTATCGCCGCGACTTTAAGCCGTCGGCCCAACTCGACAAGCCATATGTAATGTTGGGCTTTAATATCTGCGGTTCTGACACCGACGCTGCCGCTGAATATTTGGCCAGCTCTGGTGCGCAAGCCATTCGGAATCTTCGCTATGGCCGACCCGCTAAATTACCACCGCCGGTAGATGGTTTTGTGCAGTCACTAAACCCGATGGAACGCACGATGTTGAATGAAATGCGGAGGTATTCAGCCATCGGCTCTATGGAAACTATGCGTCGGGCGATGAACGATTTTATCGCTAAAACTGAAGCGGACGAGTTGATGTTGGCGGCGCATATATATGATCAGGATGCCCGGCACCGTTCGTATGAGATGGCGGCGGAGATTATTAGCGGTTAAAAGCTGTAGCCAGATGCGATGGTTAGAGCTGTGTGAAAATGCAATTTTGAGCCGTCATTTGCATCTTGGGTATTGAGGTTGCCGCGCTGCGCTCGCAAAGACGGATATTTTGTTCATTGCGAGCGCAGCGCGGCAATCCGCTACCTACGAAGTAACCAAAGCCGAACTAACCCTAACCGTCAAGCGCATGTGAATTGTGGCTAGTCTAAAAACATCACTACCGCACCGTAATACAGCTCGCGCCAGACCGGACAGCACTGCCCGCCAAACTAGCGACAAAACAATGCCGTCCGGTTTTTAGCTGCCAACGAATCGACTCCCCGGCAGCGGTGGCTCGGTAGGGCGTACCATTTATCGTCCACAGTAGTGGCGAGCCATTGTCGCTGCTGCGCAGAGCGATACTGTTGAGCTGGCTCGGCATCGCCGGGTTGCGGATTAATACCGAGCCATCGGTCGGAGAAGTGATTCGCAGCTTCGGCGTGTCATCGGAAATAGCCGCCTGCAGAGCTGTCCGCCCAGCTACGTTCGTGACAAACGAAGTTCTCATGGCTTCTGGCCTGTTCCGGGTAGGGACTAAACCAGGAGGCAGCAACCCTTCGCGTGCTGCCCACTGCTGGTAACGCGGCTGCACGGTAGCGAAACGGCGCACAGCCAGCTGCGTCGCCGGCGTTTCGCTGCCGGCTCGTTGGCCGTTTTCGAGGTTAATAGCGACTTGTTCATCACTAGCTGCGCGTGGCTGCTGGCCGGTCGGCAACCATTCCCGCACAGAGCGTGGGCAACCTTGTGATGCCGCTGCACCGGTGTAGGCGCAAAGCTGGTGGCGTTGATAACCCTGAGGTTCAGCGAAGCGCTGAGTCGGCGCGCTATGTTCGTGCAGTTGCAGTAATACGTCGCGGGTTAGCTTGGCGGCACTGCCAGCTCCGCCGAGTGCCTGCATTGGCATGGCGTCGGCGCGGCCAATCCAGCTGGCGACCAGATAGTCGGCTGACCACGCCACTGTCCAGGCATCACGATAGCCTTGGGAGGTGCCGGTTTTAAGCGCGACAGGGAAGGGGTATTCGGTGCTGCCCATGCGCGGGAAGCCTGGCAACCGTGCCTGTGGGTCGGCGAGGAAGCGTGTTAGCAACTGCGCGGTGGCCGGGCGAAAAACGGCTGTCGCTGTGTTTTTGGGTTGGCTGTCAAACCAGCGCAGCTGCGGCAAACTGCCGTTACCGGCTAACGTCAGATAGGCGCGGCTTAGCGCCGACAAATTAGTCGGCAAACTACCCACCGCCATGCTGAGGCCGTACTGCTCGGCCGGCTTATTGTGACGGTGCAAACCCAGCTCCTGCAGGTTCCAGTAAGCCGATTCCAATCCCAGTCGCCGCAATACTCGCGCGGCTGGCACATTGCGTGAATTGGCTAATGCAACACGGGGCAGCATCGGCCCCAGAAACCGCCGGTCGGCGTTGCTGATATTGGCGCTGTTCTCGGGCAGGTCGTCGACCAGCGTGTCAGCGTGCATCAACGCTTCATCTAACGCCTGCGCATAAATAAATGGCTTGAGCGTGCTGCCCGGTGAGCGCGCTACGTTGGCGTAATCGATTGCACCAAAACGTTGGCGGTAATCAGGCGAGCCAAGCCAGCTGCGGATTTCCGCACTGCGGATATCAATCACAATTAGGGCCATTTGCTCAGCGCCCGCAGCTCGCCACTGCTCCAGCCGGCTGACGATAGCAGCGGCGGCAGCACGTTGCAGGTTCATATCCAGCGTGCTTTTCACCACGGCAAATTCGCCTGCGGTCTGCCGCTTCAGCTGCAGCACAGCGTGCAGAGCTTCGGCGGGGCGCTGAGGTTTTAGCCGAACCTGCAGCTCGCGTAACTGTGCGGTTGCCAGTGCGTATTCGGCGGCATCAATTACTGCAATTTCCTGCAACTCGTCGAGCGCCTGTTGGCCGCGTTTACGAGCGCGGGCCAAACCACTCGACCGGAACAGATTGCTGATACCGGGTGCTTGCGGAATGGCAGACAAAAGAGAAATTTCTGCCCAGCTCAAGTCAGCAACGGGTTTATCAAAATACAGCCGCGCGGCATGTTCAATACCGTGGCTACGATTGCCGTAGGGGACCAGTCGCAGGTAGTGAGCCAGTACGCCGTTCCGGCCATAACGCTGGGTGAGGAATAACGCGGTCCAGGCTTCGCGTAACTTTCGCCAGTAGCCACCCACACCGTAGCGTGAGCCGGGCGATTGCATGCGAGCAACCTGCATGGCAAGCGTTGACGCACCTGAGATACGTTCGCCATGCCGTATGTTTTGCAGCAAAGCCCGACCAACCGCCTGCAGGTCGACCCCAGCGTGCTGGTGGAACCGGCGGTCTTCAAGCGCAAGTAACGCTTTGCTAACCCGTTCCGGTACGGCGGCCAGCGGCCAGTAGCCGTAGCCTGGTTCGGTGCTGCTGTCGTGCTGCGGTGGCTGGTGGTTCGCTGAAACTTCCGCCTCAAACTCAGCAAGGAACTCCCCATTTCGATCAGTTAGCCAGCGAGATGGCGTTGGTGCCTGTAGTTCGGAACGCTGCCAGCCTTGCCAGGCTGCCACAATATTGACGAGCAGCAGCACCAGCGCCGCTGCACCAATCGTGTAGGACGCTGGCCTGAAGAAACGCTGCAGCTGCTGCGTCATTAGTTCGCCGAAACCATTATCAAGGCGCAGTAGTAATGCTAACGCGGGCCGCATTTGAGCGACCGCGAACGGCCTGCTGGTACATCAGCTCGGCGAACGCTGGCGGCTGGGTAAAGTGGCCTGGCGTGGTGGCACGGGTGCGGAAGTAGAAGCTGTAACTGCCCTTGGGCAGCTCGTTGTAGTAGTAAGTCACCCGATCATCGAGCATAGCGATATAGCTTGGTGCCAGCGTCAGGTCACCGCTAGGTTTTGCCTCTGGCGGCGCTGTCGCGAGACGCGGATTGAGCGGCTGCATACCCGCTGCCAGTGGAATGACGATGGCGACGTGGCTGCGGTCCTGACTGTTGATGAGCTGCACTCGCTCTTCAACGACCTGGCCAACTTCAACGTCAAGTTGTGTACTAGCAGTATCTATCGGTCGCTGAATATCCGGTGCTCCTGCTTGTTCTCCGCTTTGCACCAGCGACCACCGCCGGTCGACGACCAGCCCCTGAGCATTGGCGGCGACGTCACTTCCCGGTGCCGTCGGCAAATAGCGGGTGTCGACGCGGACAGTCAGCGGCTGGCCATTTAGCAGGGCCAGGTCTATTGCGTCGGGTTGCAACAGGGTTTGTTTCACTAAGCCGTTGGTGCCGCCCAGCTGTAGTTGCTGAGTATTAGCACCCGCGCTGAGTTTCACCTCGCTGGTAGCATCCGCCGGCGACTGTAAAAATTCAGTCAGCGCCAGTATCGCGGCGGCATTGGTATTGGTGTCGCCCCAGCCTCTGGCATCGGCTAAGCGAACGATGGCATCGACCATCAGGCGACGTTTGTCACTGTCGTCGCTTACCGCCCGCAGAACCTGAGCCAGCGAGCGGGTCTCGCTCGGCAAAATTTGCTCCTGTGGTGATAACGCAGCATTTTGCAGACTGGCGTAGCGCTGCTCGCCCTGATAGAGCTGGAATACCAACCGCTGCCACAGCTGCTCGCGGAGTTTTTTAACGGTTAATTCGCTGCCGGTCTGGCTGTCGACGCTGCCCTGATTGAGGAGACGAGTTGCCTGCGCCAGATTTTCCAGCGGCAAGAACTTGGCGCTGCGAGCGAATTCAGCGGCGTAGGCGCTATCGAGTTCGCCACCAGCGGCCAGCGCCGCCATCGCCCAGCTGCGTTCGGCCAGCGCGGCACCATCTAAGAAGTTGCCGCTGTCGGAGCGCAGCGATTGCTTGAGTTTGCGTTCCAGTTGCTGGCGTAAGCCGGTATCGATATCCAGCCGCTGGCTATTGGCCTGCAGCAACATTTCATAGCTCCACGCCGTCAGCCAAACCTGACCCCGCGTGCCTGGCCAGTAGCCGACCAGACCGCTGTCATCGGTCGCCGCCCGAATCCAGTCCTGGGTGGCACGCAGTTGCTGCTCGATCTGCTCGCGGCGCTTCACGCTGGCCTCTTCCGAATCGCCATTATTTGCAAAGCCTTGCCACGCCAGCGTGGCCCGCAGGCGGCTGACGCGTTGCTCGGTGCAGCCGTGTGGGTATTCCTGCAGGTATTGCAGGCCACTGGCCATTTTGAGTAATGCGGCTTCGCCACTGAGCTGCAGGTCGCGTCGGAAGCTGCCTGCACGGAGCGGCTGTTCAATAGCAGGGAGAGCAATCGACTTGTCTTTATCGAGCGTTAGTAACTGCTGTAGCCGTTCTGGCTGACGGTCGGCGAGTAGCGGAATTTCAGAGCGGAATGCGTCGCGGGCTGAATCGCTGCTGCGTTCCACCGCGACGGTGAAGGCGATGCTATCGCGAATTTTTCCGTCGGCAGCTTGCGATGACGCGGGCACAGTTACCGGAAACTCGATTCGCTGTGGCACCTTCGTTTGCCATTCAAGTGTTTGCTGGCTTTCGCCCTGAAGTTCAGCGCCCTCAACCTTAATTTCAACTTTACCCTTGCCGCCGTCGCCTTCCACAACGCGGCCAATCGCTAATGCCGTGAATACATCGCCGTTACGCAGGAAGCGCGGTAGGGCAGGCTGCACTATTACCGGTAGCCGGATGGCAATACTGCCGGTGGCGATACCAAAGCGGCTTGGCCCGGCGACGGCTTTAGCGCG
>CAJQNE010000398.1 GCA_905479545.1 uncultured Gammaproteobacteria bacterium
CCGCTGCTTTGGTTATAATTCGCCGCACCTGATAACAATAAAGAGAATCACGATGGACCTACCTACCGGCGCCCAAATCGCCCCGATCGACTCGTCTTCCAAATTGGTTATGACCGTACTGATGTCACCCGATATGGCCAATTTTTCCGGCAACGTACACGGCGGCGCACTGCTTAAAATGCTCGACCAGGTCGCCTGGGCCTGTGCCTGCCGCCACGCCGGTGCCTACGCCGTAACACTATCGGTGGATCAGGTGGTATTTAACCAACCGATTCACATCGGCGACCTGGTGACCTTTCATGCCGCCGTGAATTACGCAGGCCGGACATCAATGGAAGTCGGCATAAAAGTCACCGCCGAAAACATTCGTGAACGCACCTGCCGACACACCAATAGCTGCTATTTCACCATGGTCGCCGTTGATGAAAACAGCAAGCCAACACCGGTTCCGCCGGTCGAGCCGAAAACCCGCGACGAGCAACGCTGGTTCCGTGGTGCACAGTTGCGCAGGGAGCTGAACAAAGAGTTCGAAGAACGACAGAAGAAGGTCGTAGAGCAAGTACTGCAGGAAGAGCGCGAGGCCGAACGCCTGGCGCAATAGCCAATTTCATCCAGCACTTCAGCCTGAATGGCGAAGTGCTGGGTGAAACTGTAAAAGTGGACTACTATCAATAGAGTTAAAGTTTTGTTGATGGTGGAAAATCATGTTGGTCAGAAACGGAAAAACCAATACCTGCAAGCGCTGGTGGTACCAGGCGACACTCCTGTCCGGCTGCATCGCTGCCAACGTATTACCCGCTCAGGCAACAACCGACGAGTACGCCCGCTTCGTTATTCCCTACGAGCGACTGCAAAGCGAATTTGTGTGTCTCGATGAGCAAACAATGAACGCCACATTTGGTATTCCGTTATTTAGCTTATTGGTGGGTGTTTTTAACCCGACAATGACCCTGATTGGCGGTGCACCATCGCTTACTTATGACAATATTAACCTGCTGACCATGGACGGCGGGATTACGCATCAGTACATTTTTGATAGCGTCACCCCGTCAAACACATGGGAATACAAGCTCAGCATCGACCTTGCGGCAGTAGACAGTAGCAACGGCAATAGCGCCGCCGGCCGACAAAAGACCATTAACAAGGCCAAACTGGCGATTGTCTCTATCGTCAAAACGGCTGAAACGCTGCATGGCGCTGGTAACTTTCGGGTCTGGATTAAGGTTGATAATCTGCCGAGTCAAAGCGGGTTAACGGGCAGCCCGGTGCTTACCATGCCGTTAACCACTCCATCCACCGGTGCAATGTGGCCTTACACGTCAACTAGCCCGGCGTTGCAAACCTATATCAACGAGACAGTTTCTTCTGGGTGTTAAACGGACCGGTTAACGGCTAGGCAGCTGAGACCGGCTGCGCTACCAGGTGTTCTCCATCAGGCTCTGTAAGCGGTCGCCTTCAATGTAAATTTGCACATTATTGACCCTATCCAGCTGCAGCAATGTCGCTTGAATGGGTGATAGCACCGTGGCAGCGCCGCAACTGCCGTTGTTAAACCAGGCAAGTGCCGGCTGGCTGAAGTAAATACTGAACAGGCCGTTTTTCAGCTCGGTGCGAAGCAGATATTTCACCAGCCGGCTGGCGCTGTTTTCGCCCCCCGCCAACAGCTCGAAACTATCAGCAGCACCCGCCAAGCGCTCTTTGGCGGTCGGCCCTGAGAGCAATTCCAACAACAATGTTTCGGCCTGAATCTGTTCGATTCCGTAGCTGCGGCGCATCACTAAGGTAGCGGTGCAATCCTGTGCTATCGCCGTTTCGCGATCTGAGAAATATAGCGCTACATCAGCCGGAGCTGCTGAGGCTGAAGGTAGCACTAACACTGTGGCCAGCAATGCCGCAGCAATGCCGGTAAGGAAGTTATAAGTCCGAACGGTGTGAGTCATATTGAGTTGCCAATATCTTCGGCACGCTTAAAATTTAGGCGTACTGCAGTGTACTGACTCCTGACCCCGGCACAAATTCCATCTGCTGTGCTTTTTGCCTTGGTCTAAAACCCTGAACCGGGTTGCCTCAGGAACTCGCGCTCCTCAGCGGTCGAAACGCGGCCTAGTATTTCGTTACGATGCGGGTAGCGGCCAAATCGCTCGATGATGGCTTTATGCCGACGTTCATAATTAAGATTGCTATCAAACTTGTTGTCCAACCTGGCTAGCCTGGCAAACAGCCGTTCCGCTTGTTGATGATCTGCCAACGACTCGCTGTGCATCAACGGCATGTACAGAAACAATCGCTGATCGCCAGCTAATTCTTTATCTGCCCCGACATTGATAGCTTGCTGCACTAGCTCCAGTGCCAGCGCATCGCTAGCAAAAGCTTTAGCCTGGCCACGGTAGATATTGCGGGAGAACTGATCGAGCACAATAATTTCGGCTAGCCGACCGTTGGCCGTAGTTCGCCAAAAATCCAGCTCATTGCCGGTGGCTTGCTGATGCGTTACACCAAAACGCGCGGCAATTAATGCATCAAATTCAGCGTCTTTTACCCACCATTGGCGAGCTTCGATTTCCTCAAACCAGAATTCTAATACTTCAGTAAACATTTTAGTTCCCACAACGTGGCGACAGCGGCGGTGCCGGGCCACCCGGCTGGCAAAGCCGTGTGCTAGCGTACTGAGCGACCAGCTCACCCAATTTCTCCAGCCGCGGTTTGAGCCAGCGGGCTTGCCGCGGACACGTTAGCTCACCGAGTTCCAGCACCATTTCGGCATCACTGGCATCCACCCAGCGATAGCCATAATAACGCCGCAGGTTTTCGGTAAAGTTATCCTGCATCCATTCGTGCGGCCAGTAGCTATCGTAGAACCGTTTCCACTGCTCGGCCGCCAGCGGGTCACTTCGGCGGCTGTAACCGACCGACGCGCCACTGCTGCAGGCCCGCTCAGCACCGTCAAAATGAATAAACAGCGCAAGCCGGGTCTTCGCTGGTCGTAAGCCCCCCGACTTAGCGGGGTCACGCATAAACGCGTCAACCCGTTTGACGGTAAAGCCAGCATTTTTGAGTATTCTCGCCGCAGTATCAGCAACGATAGGTGTCCATTGCTGCTCGCTGCCTTGCCTGCTTTCGGCACCGGTTTTACCGGTCGCGCGGTTTTCATGTCCGGCCTGAATCAATACGTCAAAACGTTGCGCGGGCAGTAGCGACGGTATTGACCAATAGCCTTGCTGGTAGGACCAAATAGCGGCCAGCGGCAACAATACACAGAGCAAGCCGAGGGCAAGGCCAATGGGAAAACGAGGTGGTGTAGAACGCATTACGTGCCGGGCTAAGAAGAATGGAGCGGAGTATCCCGCAGCAGTGTGCAAATTCCGTGCAACCGCACAGTCATTACTTCCGAATCGGCTTCAGTAAACTGCGACGGGAAGTTGAAATAGCCGACTGTTTTTCGAAAAAAAGAGGGTGTCGCAAAAGTGCTTAAGCTCTCAAGTAACCATGAAAATTAAAAAAACCATTCACGCTGAGCTTGGCGAAGCGCATGCTACGGGCCTTCGACAAACTCAGGTGAACGGCTGTGGGTAGCTCGGAATACGGGCTTAGGCTTTCCCCCCCTCTGAAACCGAACCTACGAACTCCTCCGCAACTCCGCACAGGCCTTACGACGAACCAGGAGGGGTATTCAACGAGCTAGAAACTACACCACCTCATACTGAATATCGAGTGACTGCAGGTACTGCTCAAGCCGAGCGGTCATCGCTGTCGCTACCGCTGCATTCTGGTCGATGCCCGCCTGCTCCAGCGTGTCGCCGAGCTCGGTAATTTCATCAAAACCATAGCCCGCACCGCTGCCTTTTAGGTTATGGCCGATATTCTTAATCACCGCAAACTCGCCGCTGCTTATCGCCGCCTGCAGCGCGGCAATATCGTCTCGTCGGCGCTCCAGGTAAGCCGGAATAAGTGCTTCAAGATCCGCATCAAGTATTAGGGTTGGCATGATATTCCTTGTCGTTTTCCGTGGCTGGGGTTCTGGGGTGTTTGGCTCAGAGAATCGGTAATCCGGCAGCCGGTTTAAAATGTCTCATTGGTCGCTTTGACCACCTGCGTTCGTCGCTGGTTCAGTATAAAGCCCGGCTTCCGGACCAAAGCGGTGACTATCCATTTCCTGATAGCGAATAAGCACTCGCGCAACGGCATTCAACAACTGCGTTTTAGAAACAGGTTTCCGGACACAAATATCAGCACCCAAATCGCGGATCGTTTTCTGAATTTCATCGGAGCCGTGGGCAGTGAAACCAACAATCGGCGCCTTAAAACCACGCGAGCGCAACAAGGCAATAGCTTCGTAGCCGTCCATCACCGGCATTTCCATATCCATCAGCACCAGATCCGGCCGGTCGGCGAGCGCTTTTGCAACAGCCTCTTTGCCATCCTCAGCGGTATCGACCTGCACCTTCGCGCCTTTCAGGTAAACCTTTACCAGCGCCCGGATATCAGCGGTATCGTCGGCAACTAACACCCGCGCACCGACAATGCGGTTCAGGTCCAGCGGTGGCTCGACCACTTGCGGTATTTCCCGCAAATTACGTTCTTCAGGTCGTGAGTAGGCAGCCGGAACGCGTAGCGTAAAGGTCGAGCCAACATCAACCTGCGATTCCGCCACTAATCGACCACCCATCAGTTGCACCAAATCGCGGCTGATACTCAAACCAAGCCCGGTGCCGCCGTATTGCTTAGCAACCGATACGTCCGCCTGCTGGAACGATTCAAATACCCGCGATAACACCAGTTCCGGCATACCGCAGCCGGTATCTTCAATACTAATTTCCAGCCAGCCATTATCCCAACCCGCCGACATGTGCACAAAACCATGGCGGGTAAACTTCAGCGCGTTGCCCATAATATTGAGCAGCACTTGTTTTACCCGAAACTCATCAACCAACAAGCGCGCGGGCATCCGCTCGTCTATTGTCAGTCGAACTTCCAAGCCTTTTTCATCGGCTAACGGCAGCAGGCCATGGGCCGTCGAGGTGAGCAGTGCCGGAACGTCCGTTACCGCAGTTTCAATCAACATCTGCCCGGCCACCAACTTACTGTGGTCGAGAATGTTGTTAATCAGCTGCAATAAATGCTGGCAATTATTATCGATAATTTTTCGATAGCTATCACGTTCCCGGAGCCGCTCGCGGCCGTCAAAAGTACCTTCACCGAGCAAGCGATTAAAACCGATAACGGAGGTAAGCGGCGTGCGCAGCTCATGGGTCATTTGGGCAAGAAACTCCGTTTTTAAATCGTTCGCCCCCTCAGCCGCGAGCTTTTCGTAGTACAGCGATTGGCCGGCATCAACGTGGTATTTCGCCCGGAATACCAGCAGTACAATGGTGCCCAGCAACAACACCAGGTAGGCAAACAGCGGATTGCTCAACTGCTTGCAGACGAATAGCAAAAGCAGGAATACCAGAGTAACCAGCAACGCCGTGAGGCTGCTGATAGTTAACACCCCGATTAGGTTAGAGAACTGCTTGCGTAGCGACAACAATGGTAACAGCAGTGCTATCGCTACCAGTAAGACATTCCAGTGCGCCTGCGGTGGAACCAGCAGCCTATTATTATTTAGCGCGTCGTAAAAGTTAGCTTGCAGTCGCAGGCCCGGCACCAGCCCCTGGGGGGTTTTAAACAAACTTGCCTGCCCTGCCGCCGTACTGCCAATAAACACCACTTTGCCGGTAAGCTCTTCAGCGAAAAAACTACCGGTAGGGTCGTTGGCCGCTTCAAGCAGAATCTGCCACATCCGCATCGACGGCAACTGGTCTATATTGGGTGGTACCAATGGCCAGACGCGGCCAAGCTGGTCTATCGGCCAACGGTGCTCGCCCAGCTGCAACTCACCATCTACACGTTCTACGGCAGGTGCTGTAATTTCAGCTTTGACTGCATAGGCGGCTAACGACAACGTGGGCAAACTGACATTGCGCCCCTGATGCAATAGGTAAAAATGCCGGGCCAGTGCATCACGTTCCTGCACTGTCAGGTTCTGTACACCAATACTGCGGGCAACGCTGCGTTGCAGAAATTGTAAATTGGGCAGGCTGACCTCCATCCAGCGTCTGGACGGAACTTCATCAGCTACTCGCCAGCCAAAGCGCTCTAGTGTTTGCTGGTACTCCCTCGGCCTGGGCAAACTGGTATTCAGGCCGCTGGCACCAATAACAACATTGCCGGCGTCGAGTAAGGCCGCGGTAAGCTGGTTGTCGTAGTCGGTGCTTAGCTCCAGCGGCATCTCCAGCACAATCACTGCCGCACCAGCATTGGCTACATAGTGAATGAGCGTCGCAATGGCATCGCGACCATAAGGCCATTGGCCATAATCACGAGCGAGAATATCGAAGGTTTCCTGATCGGCGTCGATCAGCATTACATCGCTGTAGTCCTGCTCACCGGCCACCAGATTATGTGACCAGTCGGACATCAGTGACTGAATATTCTGGTAAAACGGCGTCGCCGAGAACAGGCTGGTAAGACCCAGAGCGATGGCAATAACCGTTAACGCCCGAAGCGACACTGAGCTTAGGCTACGGCCAATTCGACGTATCGAATCCAGCCATATTCTCAGTGGTTGCAGCCCGACAGCGCCCATAATTCCTCGTGCAACGTAGTGGTATAACGGCGGTAATTAGCTGGCCGGATAAAAAAATTTACGCAACTAGCGACGGCTAGCCAAGTAAACGTTCCACGTGCGGCCAATAGTGGTCTACCAGCAACAGGGCGAATAACACCATCAAATAAATGATGGAGTAGCCGAACGCTTGCATCGGCAGCTTATCGGTCGCAAAAAACCGCAACGCTACCGCATAATAGACGAACACGGCGTCCAGAATAACCACACCAATCAGGTAGATCAGGCCGCTCATACCGGTAACGAACGGCATTAAGGTAACCAATACCAACAATATGGTGTACAGCAAAATTTGTTGCTTGGTATAGGGCACACCATGAGTTACCGGCAGCATCGGAATATCGGCCAGCGCGTATTCATCCTTACGATGAATCGCCAGCGCCCAGAAATGTGGCGGTGTCCAGATAAAAATAATCAGGAACAGTATCAACGCATTCGGGTCGATAGTGCCGGTGACCGCGGCCCAACCCAGCACCGGCGGTGCTGCGCCGGCCGCGCCACCGATAACGATATTCTGCGGCGTGGCCCGTTTCAGGAACATGGTGTAAATCACTGCATAACCTAGCAGCGATAAAAACGTGAGTACGGCAGTCAATACATTGACCTTAACCACCAACATCAGCATCGCCAAACCACCCAGCAGGCCGGCGAACGCCAAGCTACGCCCGACCGTTAGGTGCCCCTGCACGATGGGCCGCGACTGGGTACGGACCATTTTGGCGTCAATCCGTCGGTCGACG
>CAJQNE010000399.1 GCA_905479545.1 uncultured Gammaproteobacteria bacterium
TGCTGTAGGTGCCGAAGGGAGATGAAAACCGCCATCGGTGGGGACAAGAAAATCGCTTTGCATAACAGAGTGCAATGGGTCAGTCATAAAACTCTCTGACAAGTAGTTTAGGTCAGCCGCCAGCCTACATTACAGCGGCAACCAGCACGATACCGAAGCAGTTTGACTGCAGAGCCCGGCCGAATTGCCAGGCTGGAGCGCCCATTCAGCCTCAACCTTTCGATCGAATTATTTGCTCTACCAAATCTTCTAAATCGGGTGCCTGATAGTCAGGGACCGGTACATTCTCCACCGGCAGCATTGCATTGTGCGGCCGTTCCAGAAATGCACCGCGGCAGCCAGCAGTTTGCGCGCCGATGGTATCCCAAAGGTGGCAAGCAACCATACAAAGAGCCGATGTTGGCACGCCAAGGTCTGCTGCGACGAAACGGTAGGTATCCGCTGCAGGCTTAAACTTGCTCACCGCTTCAACACTAAACGACTGTTCAAAAAAATCAGCAATACCGGCGCGCTCAAGTGGCGTCGGTGACGCCCCGCTCGCCGAATTCGTCAGCGTTACCAGCCGGAAGCCGGCATCGCGTAACCGGCTAAGCGCGGGTACTACATCGGCATGCGCAGGCATAGACCCGATAAGTCGCTTAAGTTCATCCACATCGCTGTCGCCAATTGCGACCCCACGAGTGCTGCCCACCATTTTCAAGCAACCACCGGCCAGCTCCCCGAAAGGGCTATAAATGCCGGAAAGCGTCATGGTTTGCGAATACAGAATCAGCTGCGCAAACCACTCTCTCAACACCTCGCCATTACCAAAAACACGCTCAAATAGCGGCTCAAGGGTAGTGATATCGAGTAGCGTCTCGTTGACATCAAAAACAATAATTGCGTCATTATTCAGCATGGTATTCCATTGGCTCAAGCGGGCTTGCTGCGGCAATCATCATAAACACCGGCTAATCAAGATCACTGGCATCGTGCCGTTCACGGAGCTGCTCCTCCGGCTCACCCCAAAGGCGATTTACCCGACGACCACGTTCCACTGCTGGTCGCACACGAATCGCTTTTGCCCAGCGCTGCACATGCGTGTAGCTCTCCACTTGCAGGAACTCACCGGCCTCATACAAATCGCCGAGCGCCAATACGCCATATCAGGGCCAGGTCGCCATATCGGCAATACTGTATTCACTGCCAGCAAGGTATTCATTGTCGGCAAGGTGACGATCTAACACATCCAACTGGCGTTTCACTTCCATCGTAAACCGGTCAATCGGATACTCCATTTTGCTGGGCGCGTAGGCATAAAAATGACCAAAACCGCCACCTAAAAACGGTGCACTACCCATTTGCCAGAACAGCCAGTTCATTGCCTCCGTTTTGGCCGCAGGATCTTTCGGCAGGAATTCGCCGAATTTCTCAGCCAGATATAACAGAATCGAGCCGGATTCAAATATCCGTGTCGGCGTAGCAGTGGAGCGATCCTCCATTACAGGAATTTTTGAATTCGGGTTCAGCTTCACGTAACCGCTGGAAAACTGCTCGCCCTCAAAGATATTAATCAGCCATGCATCGTACTCCGCGCCGGTGTGACCGAGCGCCAGCAGCTCTTCCAGCATTACCGTCACTTTCACCCCGTTCGGTGTAGCAACTGAATATAACTGCAGCGGATGCTTACCTACCGAAAGCTCGGCATCGTGGGTAGCACCGGCAATAGGACGGTTAATATTGGCAAACTTGCCACCGCTTTCCTGGTCCCAGGTCCAGATAGCGGGTGGGGTGTAAAGATTTTCGTCACTCATGTGAGGCTCCAGTATGTAGCCTGATAGGCTAGCATTTAAATCAATCCCTGCCGATACTGCCTTAGCGTCTGCCCCTGCCACGTTTTAAACGCCCGACTCAAAGCACTCTGCTCTGAGTAACCAAGCAGTAGTGCAATCTCTGCCAACTGTAATCTTGGGTCTTGCAGGTACTGCTTGGCTAAGTGGTGCCGGGTTTCCTGCAACAACTGCCGAAAGTTACTGCCCTCGCCGTCTAATTTTCGGTGCAGCGTTCTAACCGTAATATGCAGCTGTTCGGCGACCCGTTCAGCGCTCGGCTCGCCCTGTTGCAGCTGTTCAACGATGTGCTTTCGCACCTGCAGCAACAAATCAGCTTCGCTGCGTTCCGGCAATGATTGCAGCAAGGCATCAGCCTGTTGCTGCAGAATCGCCGTTAACGCCGGGTCGGCACTGCGTAACGGCACGGTCAGCAGTTCAGTACTGAGTATCACCTGAGTTTCAGCCTGATCAAAATACACCGGGCACTGAAACCAATCACGGTAAGCCTCGATATTATTTGGGGCGGGGTTAATAAAACTCACACTAATCAACGGCAGCGATGGCTGATCAGCAATATCGCGACAGAACTGCACCAACCCCGCTATCGCTGTTTCATCGACCAGCGCGCCCGGGCGGCCGGCTTCCTGGCCCCACACTAAACAGAGTTGATCGCCCTGCGGCTGCACCCGCATAGGATTCACGTCGTAAATGAGTTGGTGGTATTGCTGTAACCGCGCCAAAGCGCCACCGACATTGCCGCAAGCTAGCAGCACATAACCGAGTAGGCCCAAATGCCTTGGCGCGATGCACGCACCTAAATGCACGCCCAGCATCGGGTCGTTAAGCTTAGCGGCGGCCTTTTGCAAATACACCTGCCACTGCTGCACCGGAAAACGACCAATGCCGTGCTCCGGCTGCGGCAAGGCGCTACCCAACAGTCTTTGCGGATCAATGCCCTGATTGTTCAGGTACTCATAAAGCAGCTGCACATAGGTAATCGGCACAACGCCCTGCAATTTTGCGGCCTCATCAGTAGCCCCAGAAATGCCACTACGTTTCGGTAAAGTATTGCTCATGTCCGAAATTGTCAAAAATTCGTCTGCACTTGTCAATCTATATCGACAGCCGCGCCGCACAATACACACCATCAAAACCCGTCATAACAACTACAGCAACCAAGGTGCAATCTCATGTGGAACGAATTTTTAAACATTCTTAACACCGCCTTCAACGGCGAAATTGACTGGAAGCAAGTGATACTCATTGGCTTCACCCCCATATTCCTCATCGCCTTTGCCAGCGAAGTTTATCTGCGTAAGCAGCGCGACAATCAACACCGCATGTGGAAGCAGTTCAGTCCCCGCGAAATAGTAGCCAACCTAGCCCTTGGCGGCAGTTACCAGCTATTTGAGCTGGTTGCCCACGCCCTGTTTGTCGGCGCAGCCATTAGCTGGTTCTGCCAATATCGCCTATTCGATGTGCCGGTAAACGGCTGGACGATTCTGCCAATCTTTGTCGGCATGGAATTCTGCTACTACGTATTCCACCGCGCCAGTCATCGCATCCGCTGGTTCTGGACTGCCCACATCGTTCACCACTCCAGCGAAGAAATGAACATGACCACCGCCATGCGTCAAAGCCTGCTTTATTCCATAACCGGTTGGTGGCTGTTCTTTATGCCGCTGGTGTTATTGGGCGTACACCCTACCGTGGTATTCGCGCTCTATGCCTGCAACCTTGCCTACCAGTTTTTTATTCACACCGAAGCCGTTGGCAAACTGCACCCGGTACTGGAATATGTGCTCGACACACCCAGCAACCACCGCGTGCATCACGGTCGTAATGCCGAATACATCGACAAGAACTACGGCGGCGTGTTGATTATCTTCGACCGGATGTTTGGTACCTACGAAGAAGAACAAGCCGTCGTCGAATATGGCATCGTTGAGCAAGTGCAGTCGCAGAATATCCTAACGCTAAACTTTCACGAATTTGTTGATATGTGGCGCGATGCTTATAGCGCTGGCAGCATCACCGCAGGCATCAAACACATCGTAATGCCACCCGCCTGGCAGCGCCGACATGCGACTTTTCAGGCTGAGCATGAAGAACCGCTGGTTTTGGTTCAGAAAATGGCCCAAGAACCGGCACAAGTACCTAACGCTAAACTAACCACCCGCATCTAACGGATGGCCCGACTACAGAGTAACCGAAACTCAATCGATGGCAATGTAGTGGGCTTTGCAACGGATTAATCAGCTTTTGAGTTGAAAGTTAACCTTTGACCGGCTGTGGCTCTTCTATAGTTCGGCATCGAGAAGCATCACAACCCATTACTCGGCAATGTCGCCCACTCTCTTAGGACTAACCATCCTGCGTTAGTGGCTGCGAGAAGATTCAACCGTCCAACAGAGAGCCAAATAACAAGGCAAGAAAAGAGAGCGAAAAAATATGCCCACAATTACCGCCCGCGACGGACACTCCCTGCACGTCCGTGTCGTTGGCAACGGCGAACCGGTGGTGCTGCTGCACGGCATCGGCATGAACAGCAAACACTGGCTGCCGTTTATCTGGCGTTATCGCCGTCGCTTCCAGTTCTTCATGCCCGACTTCCGTGGCTCCGGCCAATCGGCTGACGTAAACCTCAACCAAGCCGATGTTATTCAGAACCACATGGAAGATGTGCAGGATATCGTCGCCCATTTTGCGTTGGATAACTTCCGCCTGGTCGGTTACTCCATGGGCGCCACCACTGCCCTGCACTGGCAACGCATCGGCGGCTTTGCCAAGGTGCGGGAATACCTGCATATCGACCAGTCACCCTGCATTCCTAACGGGCCAGATTGGGTCTATGGCTTATTCGGTGACCAACAAGAAAAGAACTTTGCCGACATGCGACAGCTCGACAAGCTGTTAGCAGACAATCTGGCTCATCCGGAAATTCATCAGCTACCGTATCCGGCCCGTCGGCAAGCGGTAGAAATCCTTGGCAGTGTCGCCGCACAGCTAGCCGGTAAATCCGGCGTAAATGGTTTACTGGTTAAAGCATCACGCTGGCCGTGGTTGCTCTCGCGTCTGCTGCCGACCACCAGCAGCTCAGAACTCAGGGCCTATCTCGCCTGCTACCTGCACGGCGAGGACTACCGCCCCAGCCTGCTGAATTGCGACACCCCCATAACCGTAATGACCGGCATGCGCTCAGCTCCTTATCATCCCGCCGGGCAAGCGCAGGTCGCCGAGCTGGTGACAAATGGCCGCGTCGTCCGCTTTGAAAAATCAGGTCATGTGCCGTTGCTGAACGAGCCGGTTAAATTCAGCCGAGAATTGGGGCGATTTTTACTGAGCGCATAACCCGTAGGTCGGCATCGCGAAGCATGCCGACGGGATGGTGGGCCTTGGCATGCATTGTCGGCTAGCAAGCGATGCCGACCTACTGTTGATTTTAAACGTACCCCGGGGCTCATGCTGTGCAATGCTCTGGATATTCGCAAACGGAAATTACGATGCAATATCGACGGGCTTATGAAAACGGCGCAACCTATTTTTTCACCGTCGTAACCTATCAACGGCAGAACATATTTTCGTCACCAGAAAACGTGACATTACTACGTGAAGCCATGCGGTTTGTTAAACAAAAGAATCCGTTTACGATCGAAGCGATGGTCGTGCTACCCGACCATGTTCATTGCCTTTTAACATTGCCTCCCGACGACGCAAACTTTTCGCTCCGCTGGCAACTTATCAAAACCTATGTAACGCGAGAAGCAAAAATTGGCAAAGTGTGGCAACCGAGATTTTGGGAGCACCTCATACGGGATGACCTGGATTTCGAACGGCATGCAGATTACATTCATTACAATCCGGTTAAGCACGGTTTAAGCAAAAGCGCTGCCGACTGGCCGCATTCCAGCTTTAAGCAGTGGGTACAACGCGGAGTCTATCCGCCCGATTGGGGCGAACAGCCTCCCGAATTACCGGACACCATAGGTAACGAGTAGTCCACGGCTCCGCCGAACCCCAGCGCCCGTAGGTCGGCATCGCGAAGCATGCCGACGAAATGGTGGGCCTTGGCAAGCATTGTCGGCATGCAAGCGATGCCGACCTAC
>CAJQNE010000400.1 GCA_905479545.1 uncultured Gammaproteobacteria bacterium
GATCCGGCCTGCGGCTCCGGCGGTATGTTTGTGCAATCGGCCCGTTTTGTTGATGAGCACCGCAAGGCCCAGCAGGCAGATGCCGAGGGCGAACTAGACCTGTTTGTTTGCGGCCAGGAAAAAACCCTGCAAACGGTAAAACTGGCCAAAATGAACCTCGCGGTTAACGGCCTGCGCGGCGATATACACCAGGCCATTAGCTACTACGAAGACCCCGCCAAAGCTTTGGGCAATTTCGACTACGTGCTGGCTAATCCGCCGTTCAATGTCGACGAAGTGAACTACAGCGGCGTAAAAGACGACCCGCGCTTTAATACCTACGGCATCCCCCGCCGTAAAACCAAAAGCAAAGGCACGGCCAGCGAAGAAACCGTACCAAACGCCAACTATCTATGGATTAACCTGTTCGCCACCTCGCTAAAACCGCAGGGCCGCGCGGCGCTGGTAATGGCCAACTCCGCCTCCGATGCCCGCCATTCCGAAGCGGATATTCGTCGTGAACTAATAGAACAGAACCTCATCTACGGCATGCTCACCCTGCCCAGCAATATGTTCTACACCGTCACCCTACCCGCCACGCTGTGGTTTTTCGACAAGGGCAAAGCCAAGCGACTGCCAAAAGAGCGCGCCGACAAAATTCTGTTTATCGACGCCCGCAATGTATTTACCCAAATTGACCGCGCACACCGAGAGTTTTCCGCAGCCCAAATTCAAAACCTGGCCACTATTAGCCAGCTGTTTAACGGCGAGCGCAGTCACTTTGTTGAGCTGGTAGATAGCTACTTTGCCGACGGCAATCAGCGGCTGGCCGCTAACGCCGAACAAGCGCCAAAGGTCATCGAACAGCTCGAGCAATTCATTGACGACCCCGCCTGCCACGCCGCCGCCAAGCAACTCAGCAAGCAGTGGCATGCGTGGCCGCCACTACAAAAAGCCCATGCCGACTATAAAAAGCAGAGTCACAGCACGGCTACAGATGAGGCAATAAGTGACTACAACCTCGCGCAGCGCAAGCTGGCCACGCCGTTTGCTGAATTTTTCGCCAGCCTGCACCAGCAACAAAAAGCGCTGGATAAAACCATTCGCCAGTGGGAAAAACAGCAAGCCGAAGCCAGCGGCCGACGCCAACAAAACAGAAATGTAAAAGACCTGAAAGTTGCCATGGAAACCCTACACGCTGAAATGCGCGACGCCGAGCAATGCTTCCAGCATATTAACTGGCTGCAGTCTCGTTTTGCTGAATCCAGTTACGAAGATGTGGTTGGGTTGTGTAAGGCTGCGACTCAAGCAGAGGTGGAGGAGCAGGACTGGTCGCTGAATCCGGGGCGCTACGTTGGGGTGGTGATTGAGGAGGATGGCAGAACTGAACAAGAGTTTTTTAGCCACTTATCCACACTCAACGACGAGCTAATTTTCCAAACCAAAGTAGCAAGGCAGCTTAGCCGAACGATTTCCAAAAACTTTGAAGAGTTGATCGCTTGAAAAATTTAGTGATTACAACAAAGTCGATTGGGGAGCTATGCGAAATCGGCGGCGGTAAAGTACAAACTGGGCCGTTTGGCTCACAACTCCACCAAGCTGATTATTCAGATTCTGGAACGCCTGTCGTTATGCCAGCCGACATTCCATCTGGCCGTATAGAGCAAACTAGAATCGCGCGAGTATCGGAATCTCATACTGAACGCCTTTCAAAACATCGACTCCAGGTAGGTGATATTGTTTATGGTCGTCGAGGCGATATAGGTCGGCAAGCTCTGGTTCGACCAGAAAACGAGGGATGGTTGTGTGGAACTGGCTGTTTGCGAATTCGGCTAGGCAAGAGTGAAGTAGATGCCGAATATCTACATCGTTACTTGAGTACCTCTAACGTCGTCGGCTGGATTCAAGGTCAGGCAATTGGTGCAACTATGCCTAACCTGAATACCGGAATACTCAACCGAGTACCGGTGTCCTACCCACCCCTTATCCAGCAAAAAAAAATCGCCGCCATTCTCACCGCCTACGACGACCTGATTGAAAACAACCGTCAGCGCATTACCCTACTGGAAAATATGGCCGAGGAAATATACCGCGAATGGTTTGTGCGCCTGCGCTTTCCGGGGCACGAAAGCACGCCGATTGATAAAGGAGTGCCGAAGGGGTGGGCTTTTAAGAGGCTTCCAGAATGCATTGAAGTTAAGCCAAAAGAACCGGGGGATGCGACATCTCCTCGCCCGTTCGTTGGAATGGACAGGCTATCTACCAGCAGCGCTTTTTTTTCAGCATCCGAAAACCGGACAGGAGCTAGTGGATCGAAGTTTCGAAATGGTGATGTGCTCTTACCACGCATTACCCCTTGCTTGGAAAATGGCAAGCGCGGGTTGGTTACATCTTTAAAAGCTGACACGGTAGCGGTTGGCTCTACAGAGTTTATTGTGCTTCGAGGGAAAACCCTGCCCTGTTATTACGTTTATTTCCTGAGTATTTCTGACTCTTTCCGAAAGCACGCGGAGATCAGCATGGTAGGTGCATCTGGCAGACAGCGCGTTGCCGAGGCAGCGTTGAATTGGGTGTTGATAAAAGAACCACCCTCAGACTTACTCCAGCAATTTACGAATATGGTGGCCCCGATGTTCGAACAAGCTAGCAATTTGTTAGTTCAGACAGAAGCCTTAACCAGAACCCGCGACCTCCTCCTAAATCGCCTAATCTCCGGCAAACTCCGCGTCGACGATCTGGATATTCAGTTCCCGCCCAGTATGCAGGAAACTGAGGCCTAACCACTCTCCAAGCACATTGCGCCCCAACCGCCGAACCGCCATTAGCGATTCAGCAGCAATAAACGTTCACATATTTAACAACATTTACTGCAATACGCTCTCAAATATGAGAACATAAAACATTAAATGCACTCATATTCGAGAACATAATGGGCAGCAGCAATGCGATTGAGCAGCAACAACTGCGGCAAAAACTAAACTCCGCCGCCGAACTACAGTGGCCAAGCCAACCGCGCGGCGGCTGGATTCGCGCTAGTCGCAAGGCTTTGGGCATGTCGGGCGCAGCGCTTAGCGCCCGCTTGGGTGGCAGCCGCACGCGGGCGGCGAATCTGGAGCGTTATGAGCAGCAAGAAAGCCTGTCGCTGCGCAATTTACGCAAAGCCGCCGAGGCCATGGGCTGCCAGCTGGTGTATGCCATTGTGCCGGCCACCGACAACCCGGGCAGCGCTGCTACTGTAGAAGATCTGATTACTGCACAGGCAGAACTAAAGGCTCGCGAGCTGCTGGCCCAAGTTAGCGGCCATATGGCGCTAGAGGCGCAACAGCTGAGTGATGCCAATATGAAAGCCGAGTTGCAACGGTTACAAAAAGAGCTAATACAAAAACCACCACGGAATTTCTGGCACCCAGCGGATAAGGCACAGAAAAAGTGACCCTCGCCGAACCGGACGGCGCAACGCCGCTAGACCCAGATGAGCTGGCTGGCCTGCGGCTGGACTCTATCGAAACCCGCGATGACCTAAACCGCGTGGAGCAGGCGAATATTATTGATGGCCTGCAATGGTTAAACCGGCAGCGAAACCCGGATATTCTTAGCGAACAATTTCTGCGTGAGCTTCATCGGCAATTGTTTGGTCAGGTTTGGAACTGGGCCGGTACGTTTCGCCGCACTGAGAAAAACATTGGCGTTGACCCACTGCAAATAGCGGTTGAGCTTCGTAACCTGCTGGACGATGTGCAGGCGCAGATTGAGTTTAAAAGTTTTCCACCGCGTGAAATTGCCCTGCGCTTTCATCATCGCCTGGTAAAAATTCACCTGTTCGCCAATGGCAATGGCCGCCACGCTCGTATCGCTGCAGATGCCCTGCTGCACCGTATTTGGAATGCGCCGCCAATACAGTGGATCGCAACCGGCAATTTAGGCCGTGAAAGCGCTCAGCGAAGCCGCTATATTCAAGCACTCAGGGCCGCCGACGGCCACGACTATTCCACTTTGCTGGCGCTCTACGGGGAGTAACCATGCCTGCGTTTATTTCCGAAGACGATATTGAACAGGCGCTACTCGCCAGATTAACGTCGGCGGAATTCGGCTTTGAATCGCTGAACTGCTACACCCCCAGCAAAGAAGCGCTGCCCGATGGCTCTGGCCGCAGCGATAAACGTGAGGTGGTATTTCAAGACCGCCTCCGGCAAGCCCTGGTAAATCTGAATCCGTCACTGCCACTAGCGGCCATTGATGATGCACTGGGCCAGCTCACCGCCAACCGCAGTGCCATGTCGGCCGTCGCGGCGAATCGCGAAGTACACGAGCTGATTCGCAGCGGCGTGCAACTAACCTTCCAGAACAGCAAAGGCCGCGAAGAGCGAGCAACGGCTCGCGTTATTGATTTTGACACACCCGGAAATAACAGCCTACTGGCTGTGTCGCAGCTGTGGATAGCGCCAAGCAATATGCACGGCGGCCATGGCCGCCACTGGCGCAGGCCCGATGTAATTCTCTACGTCAACGGCTTGCCGCTGGTATTTATTGAGCTGAAAAACAGCAATGTAAAATTGCAGAGCGCTTACAAGAAAAACCTCACCGAATACCGCGCCGATATTCCTCAGCTATTCGTTTACAACGCCGTGCTAATGCTCAGCAATGCGCTGGATACCCGCATAGGCAGCATCACCGCCACTTGGGAACACTTTTTCCACTGGCTCCGTCCGGAAGATGAAAAAGAAATGATCGACCGCCAAAACATTCAGGCTAACGCCACCAGCCTGGAACGCGCTACCGACGGATTGCTGCACCCTACTCAGCTTCTGGATTACATCGAAAATTTTATTTTGTTCTTTAAGGGCAAACAAAAAATCATTGCCCAAAACCACCAGTACATCGGTGTAAACCGGGCACTGGAACGGTTTAAAACCCGAGATGAGCAAGGCAAGCTGGGCGTGTTCTGGCATACCCAAGGCTCGGGCAAAAGCTTTTCGATGATTTTCTACACCCGCAAAATACAACGGAAAATCGGCGGGCAATACACCTTCGTTGTCGTTACCGACCGCAATGATTTAAACGGCCAAATTTACCGCAACTTTCTCAACACAGAAACGGTAAATGAAGCCGACGCCGCCATGCCAAGCAACGGCGCGAAACTGCGAGATGCTTTGAGTCAGCACAAGCGAATCGTTTTTACGCTTATTCAAAAATTCCGCTACGACAAAGGCAAGCGCTACCCGCTACTTTCTGATCGTAAAGAGATCGTCGTAATTATCGACGAAGCACACCGCACTCAGTACAAGTCGCTGGCCGAAAATATGCGGGCAGGCTTACCTAACGCGGGCTTCGTTGCATTCACTGGCACCCCACTACTGGGCAACGATAAAAAAACCCATGCCTGGTTCGGCGGCTATGTATCGGAGTACAACTTTCGTCAATCGATGGACGACGGCGCGACCGTGCCACTGTTTTATGAAAAGCGCGTGCCCGAAGTATTAATACAAAACGACGACCTCGCCGATGAGTTTTACGAGCTGCTGGATGCTGAGGAACTGACCGAAGCCGAGCAAGCCAAACTGGAAAAAGAGTTCAGCAAAGAAACCGAGGTAATTAAGCGCGACGACCGGCTCGACATTATCGCCAAGGATATTGTTTATCACTTCCCGCGCCGGGGTTACCTCGGCAAGGGCATGGTGATATCGGTGGACAAATTCACCGCCGTAAAAATGTTCGACAAAGTACAGCAGCACTGGAAAGCCGAAATGAAGCGGCTGCAGGGTGCCATTAAGAAAACCGATGATGATCTTGAGCGCTTGCGGATGAAAACCGCCCTCGCCTTTATGAAATCTACCGAGATGGCGGTGGTAATTTCAGAAGAAAAAGGCGAGGAAGAAAAATTCGCCGCCCAAGGCTTAACGATTAAGCCGCACCGCGAGCGCATGGAGAGCGTTGATAGCGAAGAGCGCGATATTGAAGCGCAGCTGAAAGACCCGGAGCACCCGCTGCGGTTGGTATTCGTGTGCGCCATGTGGCTGACCGGCTTTGATGCACCGACGCTCAGCACCTTGTATCTGGACAAGCCACAGAAAGACCACACGCTAATGCAAACCATTGCCCGCGCCAACCGCGTGACGGGCCATAAAATCAATGGCAAAAAGAAAATCCACGGTGAGGTAGTCGATTACTACAACGTGTTTCGCAATATGCGAAGGGCGTTGGCCGACTATGCCGAAGGCAATGATGGCGAAGTGCCGGTTCGCGAAAAGTCGGCGCTGTTCGATTTGCTCGACGATGCAATGGCGGAAGCATTCAGCTACCTGCTCGACAAAAACATCGACCTGGCAGGGCTTTCAAAAGGTGAAGCTACGTTCAAAAGCCTCGGCGCTTTTAATCAATACGCCGACACTCTGCTCAGCAACGAAAACTGGCGTCGCACTTTCAACGTTTACGAAAAC
>CAJQNE010000401.1 GCA_905479545.1 uncultured Gammaproteobacteria bacterium
GATTCGACACAACGGAATCCCGCAGATGGCGCTAGAGATAGCGGCTACATTCCACTACGCTGGCAGCATTATTAGGCAGCCAGCCGGTTCCGCTTACAGCCCAGCCTCAATGGCTCAACACCTAAATGGCCCGATTCCTAAAATGCGCTGGTTTATAAATGGTAAGTAAAGTCGCAGATAACAATGTCACAGCCGTCGACACTCAAGCTGAGTCCGTCAGGCAGTTTCAGCCGGTTCGCGATTATGATCAACCGTCCATGCCGGCGGTCGACACGCTGCAGCGGATTAGCGCGCGGTTTCGCGCACTGCTCAAGCGATCAAACCCGGAGCCCACTATGGGCAGCGACCAGCTGCGAAAGCTGCAAGCCGATCGGCTGGACGAAGTGATGTCGCCGCCGGCCTGCGGGCCGTTGATTAATGAACTGCAAGCCAGTTTGGCGGCCTGGGTTGCGACTGAAAAACCTGACAATTGGCTGCAGCTGGTGATTTTGCCGCCATGTGATGAAAATGGCATTGTCGAAACCTGGGCACGAGACGGCGGCCATCAGTTGCTGGAAGCACCCGGCCGCAATGAATTGTTAGACGGAATTTGTGCGGTGCCTGATTTTACTATTGGTAGCGAGAGCGGTGGCGGGGTGCTGGTAATACCGCATCTGGAGCATTGGTTCCTCCGCCACCAGCAAGGCTTGGGTGACGTTCGGGCCTTGCTGGCGCAGCTGCAAAGTCTCGAACGGCATTGTGTTATTGGCTGTAATAGTTGGGCATGGGCATTTCTTAGTAAGGTGGTGCAGGCTAATACCTTGTTGCCAGAGGGCATAACCTTTCAGGCCTTTGATGCGGCAAGACTTCATCGCTGGTTTTTGCAACTGAATAACAGCGACAAGCTGAGAATACTCTCCAGCCAAAGCGGCGAGGATTTACTCGGCGAGGATTCAACTTCAGACTACTTCAAACCACTGGCCGCCCGCAGCCAGGGAATTCCCTGGGTGGCCTGGCATCTGTGGCGGCGTAGCCTGCGCTCCGGTGTGCCAGTAGAAGAAGTGGTTGAGTTAGCAGAAGAAACTGCGGTTGCCAGTGAAACGGAGCAAGAAACGCTTTGGGTCGCCGCCCTGGAAGAGTTTTCACTGCCGGGTAAGGAAAGCCAAACCACTTTATTAGTGCTGCAAGCCCTGCTCATTCACGGCTCGTTAAGCCTGACCGAATTGAATTTGGTGTTGCCGCTGTCTGACCAGAACGCTGCTGTGGCAGCGTTAACAAAAGCAGGTTTTATTGAGAAAGTAGGCCATCAATTGCGTCTAATCGCGGCCGCTTACCCAGCTATTCGCAGCGGCCTGAAAACGGCTGGTTTTCCACTTGACGGGTTGTAGGTGTAACTATGTCTACTATTAGCAATGCCGCTAGCAGTGTTAGTAACAATGTCACTGGCAGCACCACTAGCACAGCGGCTGGTGATGCTGCTAATACGGCGAAAAATGCTGTTGCCGAAGTGGCCAGTAAAGGCGGCGAGAAGGCCGCTCAACTGCTGAACGACCTGCAGGACATCAGCTTTGTAAAAATCGCCACGATTGTCATCGGCTGTTGGTTAATACTGGCGGTCGTCCGTCGCGTGCTGCCGTACCTGGCTGAGCGATGTCCGCAGCAGGCCCGGCTGCTATTGCTGGGCGCAGTGCCGGTGATACGGATGGTGCTGCTGATAGTGGCGGTGATGTGGCTCATCCCGATAATTTTCAATGTCACACTGCAGAATTTTTTGGTTATTGCCGGTGCGGCCAGTGTCGCGATTGGTTTTGCTTTTAAAGACTACGTCAGCAGTCTGGTGGCGGGTGTGGTCGCTATTATTGAGCGGCCGTATCGACCTGGCGATTGGGTGCAGGTGGGTGAGGACTATGGCGAAGTTCGCTCAGTGGGCATGCGGGCCATTCTGCTGCGTACGCCGGGCGACGACATCATTACGGTGCCGCACGATCGCATCTGGAAAAACAACATTAGTAACTCTAACGACGGTTCGCGGACATTGATGTGCGTGACGCATTTCTATGTGCAGCCGACGCACGATGCTGCGTTGCTGCGGGCCGCGTTGACTGATGTTGTTTTGACCAGCGCCTTCCTTGAATACGACAAGCCGGTACTGGTGATGCTCAACGAAACTCCGCTCGGCACCCATTATCGGGTTAAGGCCTATCCTTTTGACATGCGCGACCAATTCGCCTTTATCAGTGACGTTACAGTACGTGGCAAGCAAGCGATAAAGGCTTGCGGTGCACAAGAAAGCACGGCCTCTGCGGCGGTAGAAGCACATGACTAAAGTGGTTAGTCGCGACGACATGAATGACAATTGCCAGATTGGCCTGCTTAACCCGAAAAACACCGGTAATGTCGGCGATATTATTCGCGCGACCGGTTGTTTTGGTGGCGGCACTATCTGGTACACCGGTACCCGCTATGAACGGGCCCATCGCTTTGCTGATGCGGCGACCAAGCATTTGCCGAGCGTGGCGCTAAAGCCGACTGAGCAGCTGATTGATGCTTGTCCGGCAGGGTTCCGCAAAGTGGCTATCGAGCTGGTGGTCGGTGCGATTCCTTTGACTGAATATCAGCACCCGGCTCAGGCGTATTACATTTTCGGTCCCGAAGATTCTTCGCTGGATCAAGCGACTGTCGACGCCTGCGACGACGTGGTTTATATCCCGTCAGCCGCCTGCCTGAATCTTGCCGCGTCAGTGAACGTATTGCTGTACGACCGATCTGTGAAGCTGGGACTCTTCAGTGCAAGTGATGATTTGGTTGTAGCCAGCCGCGACAATCGCAACCGGCTAATCAGTCGGGCTTAAGGCAATTGGCTTGCTACTGCCGCCCTCGAAAACGAGCAAGTTCAAAGGCATTCGCCAATACTTGGTAGCCCGCCACATTCGGATGCAAGTGATCGCCGCTGTCGAACTCGGGAGAGAGCGCGTCGGGGTCGTTAGGGTCGCCAACCAATGGGTGCCAATCCAGAATCACATCGGCGTTGCTGCTGTTGCGGCTCCAGTCGTTAATTTGATTGCGAAAAGCCACTGCGGTGGGCGTGCCATGGCCACCCAAGGTTATGACGCCGGAGGCCGGCAGCTGGGTAACTAATATGACGTTGATATCGGCCGCCTGCAAACGACTTATCACTGTCGTTAGGCCCGCTATAACCTGATCCGCTGTTGCCGGTGGAGCGAGGCCTAAGTCGTTGCCGCCTAGCTCAATAATGGCATCGGTTACGCCAGGTAAATCAATCAGATCGACCGTGAGTCGATTCAGGCCGCTTTCGCCAAATGCCGGGAACCCTGGCATCGCGTCGGAAACCAGTCGATTACCGCCGATGCCCATATTGAGTACAGAGAACCGGTCGCCCAAACCAGCAGCGATCAATCGCCGGGCGAGGAAATCCGGGTAGCGTTGGTTTTGATCAATGATCGCCGGATCTGGTGTGAGTGTAGAGCCACCGGTTGTGACAATGCCGTCAGTGAATGAATCGCCAAAGGCAACGATGGCGCCGGCGTTGTTGGCAGCATTCACATCAATGCGATTGACGAAGAACGAGGATGTGGTGGTGTCAGCATAAAGCCCACCGTCGTCGCTTTCGGCCACATCGCCAGCTGCAGCGGTAGCGATGTAAGAGGTTTGCAAGCCCCGGTGATGCTCGTTGCTGCCGCCACTGTTACCTTGCACATGCAGGCTAACAGCGAGTTCTTCAAAGCTGTCAAAAGAAAATGCTAAAGGATCGCTCAGTCGTTCCTCGCCAGCGGCTAGCGTTACTGCTTCAGCGCAGCCGAATGTCAGCCGCTTATTACTACCGGAAAATAATGTGCCGTTGCCCGCGTGCTTACCGACGAAGGCGCTGGCGAAGGTAACCGGCTGGCTGCCATAGCGGTTACTGAGTTGAATACGAGTCACGTCGCCGAAAAAACGCGGGCTTATGATAATTCGCAGCGTTTGGTCGCTGTGTTCAACTTCGGCCACTGACGGAGCGTTGGCCCATGCCCCAACCCAATGGCGAGTTTGGTTGTCGTTACAGCTGATGCTATTAGCTAATCGATCATTATCAGTTGCGATAGCGGCAGTTGGGGCCGGAGATTGGCTGCAGGCGATAAGCAACGAGAGCATCGCTATAGAAGTGATGGCCTGTTTGGCTCTTGTGTAGGGAAAAAGCATCTGAAACTCCGGCTCGACACGTAATGCGTAGGCAGTAATTGACCATACAGCTTCGCTATTCGCGTTGCCCGTGGGTTACTTCCTGCCGGGAAAGTCGTTAGGCTATCCCGCTGTTTATTTGATGAACTCAAGGATTTTAATGACTACCGTTAATGCTTATGCCGCTATAAAAGAAGGCCAGCCGCTAGAACCTTTCACCTACGAGCTGGGCGATATTGGCGCCCACGAGGTGGATGTTGATATCGACTACTGCGGCATTTGTCATAGCGACCTTTCGCTGCTCGACAACGAGTGGCAAAACGCCAAGTACCCACTCGTTCCGGGGCACGAAATTGTTGGCAAGGTACGGGCTTTGGGTGCGAACGTCAGTCACTTAAAAGTGGGGCAAACGGTGGGTGTCGGCTGGTATTCATCAAGCTGCATGCACTGCCAGCAATGTATGGGCGGCGACCACAACCTTTGCAATAAAGCCCAAGCCATTATCGTTGGCCGCCACGGTGGTTTTGCTGACAAAGTCCGGGCGTCGGCCGAATGGGTTTCACCGCTGCCAGAAGGCGTAAGCCCGGAATCAGCCGGCCCGCTATTTTGCGGCGGTATTACCGTGTTTAATCCGATTGTGCAGCTCGACATTAAGCCGACCGATCGCGTCGGCGTTATCGGAATTGGCGGCTTGGGCCACATGGCGCTGCAGTTCCTGAACGCCTGGGGCTGTCACGTTACCGCGTTCACCTCGTCGGAGAGCAAAACTGAAGAAGCCAAAGCAATGGGCGCACACGAAGTTGTCGCCTCCAGCGACCCGAAAGCACTGAAGCCGCTGGCTGGAAAGTTCGATGCCATTATCAGTACGGTGAATGTGCCGTTGAACTGGGACTCGTACGTAATGGCTTTGGCGCCCAAAGGCCGCCTGCATACCGTTGGTGCGGTGTTGGAATCGTTTGGTGTATCAAATGGCTTTATGCTTATCGGCGGACAAAAATCAGTATCAGGCTCACCACTAGGCAGCCCTGCGACCGTGCACTCCATGCTGGAATTCTGCGCCCGGCATGATATTGCGCCGAAGGTAGAGAGCTTTAAACTAAGCGAGGTGAATAAGGCGATCGATCACCTCCGCAACGGCAGCCCGCGTTATCGCATTGTGTTGGATTGCCGGGCGTAGGCCTGTCGGTGCCTGTTAGTAAGAAAAATTTAACTTATTCGGAGATTGTTATTATGAAAAAGCTATTAATAGCTGCCGGGTTGTTGGTCGCCACGGTGGCCTGCGCTGAGCAGCCAAAACCCGCGGCGAGCAGTTTTACATCAACCAGTTCTAAATCAGCCAGTGACGCCGACATTAAATTGTATGTGCTGGACTGTGGTCGCATCGAAATGGAAAACGGCATGCTGTTTTCGGATAGTTACGACTACGACGGCAAGCCGCTCAAGTTGGTGGATAGCTGTTACGCCATTAAGCATCCTAAAGGCGTATTGGTGTGGGATACCGGCTTGAGCGACGGGCTGGTGGGTAAGGCGGAGCCGGTAAATCCGGAAGGCACACCGCTGTTTTTGAGTAAATCGACGACGCTAACTGATGAATTGGCAAAAGCAGGCCTGAGCCCGGCAGAGGTCACTCATGTCGGTATTTCGCATATGCACTTCGACCACAGCGCTAATGCCGAACTCTTCAGTAACGCCACGTTATTGGTGAGTCAGGCTGACTACGACTACACCTTCAGCAAGCCTACACCGTTTGGTTTTGATCCCTCGACGATCGATGGGTTTAAAGCCGATAAGATCAACAAGCTCAAAGGCGACCATGATGTATTCGGTGACGGCAGCGTGACGATTCTGTCGATGCCGGGTCACACGCCGGGTCATCAGGCGCTGAAAGTGGTACTGGCGGATGAAGGCACGGTATTGCTGTCGGGTGATCTGTACCACCTTCGGCCCAACTTTGAAAAACGGATTGTGCCGAGGTTGCAAACGAACCGGGCCGACTACATCGCATCGTTTGACCGTATGGAGCGGATTCTTAAAGTCACCGACGCGAAATTGATCATTCAGCACGACAAAGGCGACTTTGAGAGTTTGCCGAAAGCACCTGAGTTTTTGCACTGATTTTTTCACGGGTGGTAAGACTTGCCGTTCTTATGGTTTTTGTCGTGCCGTTTGTTGAGTAATGGGTAATGAATTCATGAGCTTATGGTGCTGGAACAAACCTTGCTTAGTAGTTATTGCTTATCTTTAATGAATGTTTAACTAGTCGGAGTAATTATGAAAAATTCTGCATCAGCCCATTGGGCCGGCGATCTGAAAACCGGTAAAGGCACAATGAGCACCAACAGCAATACGCTGAAGAAAGTGCCATATGACTTTAAAACCCGCTTCGAAGGCGCTGACGGGACCAACCCTGAAGAAATGATTGCGGCCGCTCACGCGGGCTGTTTCTCCATGGCGCTCAGCATGATTCTCGGCGAGCACGATATGAAAGCCGATTCTATCGATACCAAGTGCACGGTAACGCTAGAAGAGGTGGAGGGTGGCTTTGCAGTAAAAAGCTCGCATTTGCAGCTAACGGCCAGCATTCCCGGTGGCAGTGAGGAAGACTTCATGAAGTCGGCCAATGCCGCAAAAGAAGGTTGCCCGATTTCGAAGCTGCTTAATGCTGAAATTACGATGGACGCTAAGCTGGCGTAAGTTTGTCTGCGGTGTAATTCATCGTTCAATTTCAGTAACGACAAAGGCCGCTGGTAGTTAACCAGCGGCCTTTGTGATTGTCCTTTAGTCTTTCTGCAGAGCGACTAGGCAACTTGCTCTTCGTGCAGGCCTTCAGCAAATTCCTCAATGCTCCTAGCGCAGAAAGCGTCCAGGTCATCCGGGTTGCGGCTGGTAACCAGGCCTTCGTCGCACACGACTTCCTCGTCAAACCACTCACCGCCGGCGTTGCGAATATCGGTCTGCAGGCTAGGCCAGGACGTTAGCTGACGGCCTTTCA
>CAJQNE010000402.1 GCA_905479545.1 uncultured Gammaproteobacteria bacterium
GGTTGTGCTCAAGAATGAGCGCTTCAGCCTCGGTATGCGTTACGGTCACTTCAATGCGCGTAACCTGGCGCACCAACACGGTGGTTTTCGGGCCGTGCGAGCCGCGAAAGTAACTACGCACACGGTTGCGTAAGTTATTTGCTTTGCCGACGTAAATAATCTCGTCGTCAGCATCCAGCATCCGGTAAACACCTGGCCGACTCGTTAAGCTGGCCAGGAATGTTTCAATATCGAACGCTCCAGCCGTTTTGCCAGACTGTTCTAAATCCGGTTCATTCGCCGGGTCGGAAGCGGCTGAGTTGTGGTCGGAAGTAGGTTGAGTGATAGCGGCAACGGCGGGAGGGAATAAGCCTCAATTATGCCGCGCCACCAGCCGCTAAACCAATGATCTGAACAAATTATTCGCTAAATTCAAGGCCATACAGAATTACAGCGCTACTAACCCGGCCTTAACGGCCAGGCGAGTTAACTGAACGTCATTCTCTACCATCAGCTTGTCGAAAATACGGTAACGATAGGTGCTTATGGTCTTAGGGCTGAGCTGCAAATCAGTCGCAATAGATTGAATGCACTCACCTGCGGAGACGGCCATCAGAATTTCTTTCTCCCGGTCTGATAGCTCACCGTATTGAGCGAGCGTATTGCCTGCAGATTTACCAACCTGCTGGGCGACGGATATAGATCGGGAAACATACTTCCTGCCAAGAGATACTTCTCGTAGCGCTTTAAGCACTTCTGCAAGAGGGCTTTCACGGCTCAGTAACCCTAATACACCCAGCTCCAGGCACTGCTTAGAATAATGGCCGTTCGGGTTATCGGTAAGTATCACCAACCGCAAGCCCGGTCGGTCAACCAGCAATTCCGTTACGCTTGCCAACGTAGTGACCGACATAGAATCAACAATAAGCATTGCGATGCCACTGAAACTAAGTGGCATCTTTCGCTGAGCGTCATCAACATCCTGAGCACAACCAGCAATGGAAATGCCTAAGGGAAATTCAAAAGTTTCTTCTGAGAATGCCACCATTGACTGCAACGACGACGTACTTAACGAGTAGCGACTGATAAAATAGAGCGACAAGCCTCCAGGTTCTGCAACCGGGCGCAGTAATCCATTACTTTCCAACGAAACATCTCCAAGCATATTGTGGCGCAACGTATTGCGCTCTAGTGGTGCCAGTCGGATACTTTGTTAAGACGACCAGCTTATGCCAACAGTGTAACGTATAAGTAGAATTTATCTCGCGCCGTAACAATATAAAATATTTACGCTTTATATATTGTTAAATGGAAACCCCGGAACCGGCCTGTTCGGTTTTAGCAGTGAGGTATTTGTTTATTGGGCCACGCGCCCTATTGCGAGCCGGTTGAACCAAACCCGCCGGTACCACGGTCGCTCACAACGAACTCTTCTACCAGTTCAAGCTCCGCCTGCACAACCGGCACAAATACTAACTGAGCGATGCGTTCGCCGGGCTCAACAGTGAAAGCAGAACTTCCGCGGTTCCAGCAAGAAACGAACAATTGGCCCTGATAGTCGGAATCAATCAGCCCTACCAAATTGCCGAGCACAATGCCGTGCTTATGGCCCAGCCCCGATCGGGGCAAAATGACCGCAGCTAACGCCGGGTCCGCAATATATATGGCCATACCCGTGGGAATTAACCGGGTCTCGCCCGCCTCAAGTATTAGCGCCTCCTCTAAACAGGCACGTAAGTCGATTCCGGCTGAACCATCAGTCGCATAGGCTGGCATGGGCCATTCATTACCCAGACGAGCATCGAGCCGCTTCATTTGAATGGGATGTTTCATTTTGTAGCCTCATAACGCCCGGCGATAAGTTCGACTAGCTGCTTTGCTAACGCGGTTTTAGCGGCGTTGGGCAAAACCTGCTTGCCGCTGCCCCACACCACCAGCAACTCATTATCGTCAGCATCAAACGCTTTGCCTCCACCTACCCAATTACCCGCCACCATATTCAGCCCTTTACGCTCCAGTTTACCGCGTGCGTAAGCCTCCAGATCGTTTGTCTCGGCTGCAAAACCCACCGTAAACAGTGCCGGGTTAGCCTTGGCAGTGTCGGCCAGAATATCGGCATTGCGGGTTAGCGAAATATTCATTTCGCTGTCATTTTTTTTAATCTTGCTGTCTGCGAAACTATCAGGGCGATAGTCGGCTACCGCTGCCGAGGCAATAAAAATGTGCTGATCGCCTGCAGCCTTAGTGGTGGCCGCATGCATTTCTGCTGCGGTCTCAACATCAATACGCGTAACGGCTGCCGGGGTCGGCAAATTAACGGGGCCAGCCACCAGGGTTACCTTCGCACCTGCCGCCGCCGCTGCAGCAGCTACTGCGAAGCCCATTTTTCCGGAACTGCGATTAGTGATGTAGCGCACAGGGTCAATCGGTTCCCGGGTCGGGCCAGCGGTAATGAGTACGTTTTTGCCCGCCAATACTTGCGGCCCACTTCCACCAACCAATAAATCGACCAACTCCAACGGATCGAGCATTCGCCCCGCCCCTACCTCGCCACAAGCCTGGTCACCTTCGCCGGGGCCGAACACTGCGTAGCCCCGCTGCCGGAGTGTCGCCATATTCGCTTGGGTTGCGACATTAGCCCACATCAGGCGATTCATCGCCGGCGCTATCGCTATGGGCGCGTCAGTTGCGAGGCACAGAGTCGTCAGCAAATCGTTCGCCATACCCACGGCCAAGCGAGCAATAACATCGGCTGATGCGGGAGCGATTAAAATTTTGGTAGCCCAGCGCGCCAGCTCTATATGACCCATTGCCGCCTCAGCCGCGGTATCCAACAGCTCGCTACGCACTTCCTGGCCGCTCACGGCTTGCAAGGAAAGTGGCGTTACGAATGCCTTGGCCCCCGGGGTCATCACCACCTGCACCTCAGCGCCACGCTCCCGCAAGCGACGCACCAAATCTGGAGTTTTGTAGGCAGCAATACCACCGCTAATGCCCAGCAAAACCCGTTGTCCGTGCAATGAATTCATTGGCTTTCTTTACTTATAAGTAGCTTCACAGGACGCGAAGCCTAGCAATCCGTAATCAGACTGGCGAATTTGCTGACAAATAACCATGGAATTGGCGCTATAAAAGCCTTTAGCGCCGACACTACAACACCTTATAAGCGCGCCTAAGGAATGAAAATGGCAATTACCGATTGGCCCGCTGAAGACCGCCCCCGCGAGAAGCTACTCCATAGCGGAGCAAGCTCGCTGAATGATGCTGAATTGCTGGCAATTTTTCTCAGGGTTGGCGTTAAGGGCTCGTCTGCGGTCGACCTCGCCCGACAACTGCTCGATCGCTTCGGTAGCCTACGAGCCTTACTGGGCGCCAGCGAGCTGGATTTTTGCGATGCGCATGGCCTCGGCCCAGCCAAATATGTGCAACTGCAAGCGGTACTTGAAATGGCTCGCCGGAATCTACGCCAACAAATTGATCGTCACGCTGCCCTGGAAAGCCCCGACGAAACCCGGGATTACTTAACGCTATGCTTACGCGACGAGCTGCACGAAGTATTCGCCGCGTTATTTCTTGATAACCGCCATCGCCCCATAAGCTTCGACATTCTGGCCCGGGGCACCATCAGCCGTGCGAATGTCTACCCCCGCGAAGTCGTAAAAAGCACACTACGCCATAACGCTGCGGCAGTAATTTTCGCTCATAACCACCCTTCCGGCGTTGCCGAACCCAGCCGCGCCGACGAACGAATCACCCAACAACTCATTGACGCTTTGAAGACAATTGACGTGCGCGTACTCGACCACTTTGTTATCGGCGACGGCGACATCGTGTCCTTCGCAGAGCGCGGAATGCTGTAAAATACGGCAATCCGGCAAGCCTTAGCTTGCCCCGCCCGCTATAAATTGCTATAAAGCGCGGCTCGCAGCAAGCCTGCGCCCGTTTTTCGGGCCCGAAAAACGCCCGAAATACAGCCGTTTGGCCACCGGGCACTTGCCGCTAAAGAATTCATTAATTAGCACTGAAATTTGAGGAAGTCCCCATGTCACGCGTCTGTCAGGTAACCGGCAAACGGCCCGTAGCCGGTAATAATGTTTCGCATGCGAAAAACAGAACTCGCCGCCGCTTCCTGCCGAACCTTCATCGCCACCGTTTTTGGGTAGCGACTGAAAACAAATTCATCCGTCTACGCGTTTCTGCGAAAGGCATGCGTATTATCGATAAGAAAGGCATTGATGCCGTTCTTACCGAAATGCGCAGTCGTGGCGAAAAGGTTTAAGGAGCAGAATTATGCGCGATAAAATCAAACTAGTATCAAGCGCCGGCACCGGCCACTTCTACACCACCGACAAGAACAAGCGTAATACGCCTGACAAGTTGGAATTCAAGAAGTACGATCCTACGATCCGCAAGCACGTGATGTACAAAGAGTACAAAATTAAGTAAATCACGCGGCTTTCGCGATAAAAAACCAGCACCCTTTTGGGTCGCTGGTTTTTTTATGCCTGTCGCAAGCAAAGATCGCTTGTTCAACTTACGCGTTTAGGTCGGTAATTCGCTTTCCCTCAAACCTGCTGCCAACGCTAATTCAAGTAGTAATCTGAGCTCAAAAAAAACGCCCGACTCAACCGAGTCGGGCGCATTCTTCTAACAGTTTGGTGCCGATAAGAAGAATCGAACTCCTGACCTTCGCATTACGAATGCGCTGCTCTACCAACTGAGCTACACCGGCATCGCTTCTGCACTCTCAATTATATGAGCTGCAAAGCGGGGCGCAGTATACGCGGCGCCCCTGTGGCTAGCAATGCGTTAGCAGCGGTATTTTCTTAACCGTGGCGCTCGCCGTTGCTTCGGCCCGGCTAGTGACTTAACGCAGATATAAAAGTAGCTCTAAGCCGCTTTGTCGCGCTGCTTATCTGGCAAGCAGGCAGCCAGCTCGCCCCGTGTGCCAATACCCGTTAACTGGGCTGTCAGTAGCTTGGCGCTAGCCGGAGCCAGTACTACACCGTTTCGATAGTGGCCGCTGTTGTAGTGCAGGCCAGCAATATCCGGATGCGGGCCGATACTGGGAATGCCTTGTGGCGATCCCGGCCGCAGGCCCGCCCACTGACGCTCGATAGGCTGCCCGACCAGGGCAGGCAATAGCCGCTCAGCAGCCGTTTGTAACTCGGTGGCTGCAGCGGTAGTAGTCGATGGGTCGAACCCAACAGGTTCTAAGGTACTGCCTATCAAAACGCGGCCGTCGCGGCGTGGAATTAAGTAGTGCTTATCGCTAAGCAACACTTCGGTTAGCAATGGTTCAGCGGGTTTGTAAAGCAGCATTTGGCCACGAACCGGTTCGATAGCTGGTTGCCAATATTCATCCGGTAGCAACGTAGCTGACCAGGCACCTGCGGCAATGACAGTTGATGTTGCGTTTATCACCTCACCATTCTTTAACTGAACTCCGGTGCAGCGGCCAGCGCTAACGAGCAGTCGAGTGACAGTTTGGTTTTCGATCAGCTCGATAGTTTGACA
>CAJQNE010000403.1 GCA_905479545.1 uncultured Gammaproteobacteria bacterium
GCGATGTCGAGGGCAACATTGCCATTGCCGATAATTACCGCTCGCTGGCCAGATAAATCGTATTGATCTGCGGCATGATCGGGGTGGCCGTTGTACCACGCCACGAAATCGGTCGCGGCACAACTACCGGGTAGATCTTCGCCGGGAATGTTGAGGCGGTTATCGGTCGCCGCGCCAACAGCGTAAACCACCGCGTCGAAGTGCTGGGCGAGTTCGTCGTTAGTGATCTCAGTGCCGATCTCCACACCGAGATGCAGATGCACTTTGGGGTGGTCGATGAGTTTCGCGAACGTATTGGTAACGCCTTTGGTGCGCTGATGGTCGGGCGCCACGCCATAGCGGACCAATCCATACATCGTCGGCAGACGGTCGAAGAAATGGATCTCAGCATCGACATCCTTGCGGGCGAGCAGCTCGGTAGCGGCGTAGCAGCCGGCTGGCCCGGTGCCAATGATCGCTACCCGTAGCGGACGATCAGCGACGGCCAACGACGCGGGGCTACCAATCTGAACCGGCGCGTCAGTTCGCGGTGCGGCGTTACTGAAGTAGGCCTTGTTGAGGTCGGTGTAGGCCGTCAGTTGAAGCGGCAGGTCGTCCTCGGGAAAAATGGCGTTGACTGGGCAGGCCTTTGCACAGGCACCACAATCGATGCATACCTCAGCATCGATATAGAGCATCTCGGCCGAGACAAATTGTGGATCGTCCGGGCGCGGATGAATGCAATTGACGGGGCAAACCGATACGCAGGATGCATCGTTACAACAGGACTGGGTGATAACGTGGGCCATGACGGCGCCTCCTTAAAAATAGTGGTCAGGGACTGAGAGAGGGCGACGCAACAATCAGGGCGTCGCGCGCGGTGCTGGTGCGGGTTGGCTCAGTAACGCCTCTACTGCCAGATCGCCGCTCTGCGCAGCGCCGCCCATCGTCGATGGCCAGTCCGTTTGGGTCCAATCGCCAGCCAGCACCAAGCCGCGGACCGAAGTCGCCTGTGGCGGACGGATACCTGCTGTGCCGACGCGTTGCGAGAACGTTGAGTTGTTCACCCGCACGATGTGCGCATGCACCACTTTCGCCTCGCCAGCTTTGGGGTAGTACTCGCGCAGCGTATCCATGCTGATATCGATGATTTCGCGGTTGGTCAGCTCATTGAGGGTGTACGCCGCGCTGGTGGTTAGCGAGTACAGGTATCCCTGACTGGTGTCGCGGCCGTGGTGCATGCGCTGTCGGTCAAAGACAACTTCCAGCTTGCCCACCGCCCCAATTGGAGTCTCCCACCACGACTCGGTGCCGATCGGTCGATCCAGATACAGATTCACGCTGACGATTGGAACGGACACGAGCCGTTCTCCGGCGTCGTATATCGCCTTGTGGCCGGGTACCTGATCGAGCAAACCTTTGATATTCCATGGTGGCACTGCACATACCACTGCATCGGCGGCGATGACTTCACCGTCGGCTAATCGCACGCCAGTCACGACACCATCAACGACATCGATGCCGCGAACGACCGCTCTGGTTCGGATCTGCGCGTTGTGCTGCGCCAATAACCGCTTGGCACCATCGACGAACAACTCATCAAAATCGACGGTTGAATAGCCGATAATGAATGCCTTGCGGTGCTTCGCGCTGCGCTGCACAACGGTCGCCACAAGGTCTGCCATCGCTTTGGCCGACGCCAGCTCGATCTTCTCGTCCAACATACTGATGGCTAATAGGTCCCAGACTGCATCGCGCGCCGACTGCGGCAGTTTTATTCGCGTAAACCAAGCATCGACCGTGATGTTATCCAGGTCTTTGGGTTGAAGCAGCGACTCCCTAATAAGCCGGGACTGCGCCCGCGCTGTTGCCAGCCAATCCCTTGGTGGCACACCGGCCAACCTGCCGATCGCATCCCTGTGAAGACCACGTACTCCCGCAGCTAGCGGCCCCGTGACTCTCGCTTTGGTGCGAGCAGTACCCTGTCCCCACTCGATACGGTTGCTGGTGCCGATGGTGTCGAGGTATCGGAACAGCTCCGTATATTGAGGGATAACAATATGCTGACCGTTGTCGGCGATATCCCCGACTTGCGTGACCGAAATAGCATGGGTGCGACCACCCAGCGTGCCGCGGCGCTCCAGCAGCGTGACCGAATGACCGGCTTCCGCCAACCGCACCGCGGAAACCAGGCCTGCCAACCCGGCACCCACCACCACGCAGCTACGTGACTGATCTGACATCTCTAAACCTCTTGTTCTGTGATCGCCTTGTCAGCGATTGTCACCGCCATGCGTTCAGAGAACCAGAGGGTTATCGGTCAAGCAATTGAGAGAAGTGGCCAGAAAATTTCGCAGCTGTATTCGGTTGCAGCCATGGGCGGCCGCTATCAAGCCGTTAGAGTTCACCGAAAATCGATTGTCGTATTGACATTGCACATACATAAGCATACTTTTGAATTATGGATGTCATATATGAGCACAATGGAACTCGTTTCGTTTGGGATAAGGCCAAGAACCTTGCCAATCTGGATAAACATGGCATTTCGTTTGAAACAGCGGCCACGGCATTCTTTGATCCATTTTTTCGGCTAGAGGATGCGAGTCGAAACAATGAGCAAAGAGATGCCATTATTGGTTTTGATGAGGCTCAACGCTTGTTATATGTCGTCCATATTGAAGTTGAAGGCGAGTTTATTCGCATTATTTCAGCCCATCGTGCAACTACTTCGGAGCGGTTTAGATATGATCAATGAAACTATTAAGAAGCGTCTTGTTAAAGACCGTCCCATGACCTCAATTACGCTGCGTGTTCCAGCTGATTTAATAAATGATTTGAAGGAAATGGCACCTGAGCTAGGTTTTTCAGGCTATCAACCTCTTATTCGCTCATATGTTAGTGAAGGGGTGCGTAGGGACGAGGAAAAGCTGAAGTTTAGTCCGGCGAAAAGGTTGGCGGAGGCTCTGAAGGCAAAAGGTGTGGATGCCGAGCTAGTTGAAGCTGCTTTGCGGGAGTCTACTGAGCCCATGAGTATGGCTAGCTAGCAAGATCAAACCCGTTCCACTGCAGCTTTCAGTCTTCGGTCCAAAGGCGTTACTGCGTTCGGCCCTTCGGGCTGCGCCTGAACCACGCTGATGGGGAGCTATTTCGTTTCGGATTGTGGCAACTCAGCCCTTGGATTTTGCTTCGCGCTGCACGGATATTTGCAGCGTTTGCTTGTCTAGCAAACGGGCATAGAGCGGCTCGGCCATTGCCGATACGGGGGTCCAGAAACCGCCGCCCACGGTGACGTTATCCCGCAGCAGGCACATGGCGCTTTCGGATACCAGTTTGCAAGTGGAGGCACCGCCGGGGTCGCAGTCATCGGCGATGGTCACTTCACCACGCACTTCGCCGTCTTCAATGCCGTAAAAGTTAATGGAATAGTAGCCGGCCTCACGGGTCGCTTGGTCCGGGCCATCGCCAGGTTGCAACTCTGCTGGGTTGCCTTCGCCTTGCCAGTTAAAGCCACCCATGGTGTTAACGCTGTGCTCAATGGCGGCCTTGCCCGCTTCGCCGGGGCCGGTGGCGCTCATTTCGTCGTATACGAATGCTTCGCCATAGGGAAAACCCAGTTGCCAGTTGCTGCGATGTACGATTTTCGAGTTAACAACGTGCATCAGGAAAGGTGCAGCCCAGCTATCGAGCTCTTGATCAAACAACGGCTCGTTGCCGGAAGGCTGTGGTGCGCCCTTAAAGCCGGGGCTAAGTGCAAAGGCATCTTCCATAAAGGGGATGATGTCGGCCTGAGTGGCGGCCCGTTCCATCATCGCATTCATGGTGGCATGAGAACCACCCAGCCAACCACCGCGCAGCGACTGCACCCGCATCTTGATTTGTTTGAACGGTTTTCCTCGGGCTTCAATGCTCTGCTGTTGCAGCAGATACACTCCCAGGTCAGACGGAACGGAATCGAAGCCGCAGCAGGAAATAATGCGAGCGCCGCTCTGTTGGGCGGTTTGCTCGTGGGCAGCGATCATTTGCCCTGACCAGTAGACCTCGCCGGTGACGTCGACGTAATCCGTGCCCAACTCGGCACAGGCCTGCACCATGTTCGAGCCATAGAGCAGAAACGGCCCGGTGCAGGACACGACTAACTGGCTGCGTTTGGCAATCGCACGTACCGCTGGCAGGTCAGCCGAGTCGGCGATCAGTACCGGAATATCAACGTTAAGCTCAGCTTTGAGCGCATTGAGTTTGGCCTCATTGCGGCCGGCCAGCGCCAAGCGGGTTGAATCGCTGTAATGCTTGACTAGATATTCGGCAATCAACTTGCCGGAATAGCCAGTTGCGCCGTAGATGATGATGTCGAATTCGCGGTTCATTTTGAGATTCCTTAAGTATTAGGGATCTTAAGTTTTAGGGCAGTCTCGTAGCAAAAAGCGTCGGCTACAGCGTCATGCCGCCATCGACAACCAATTGGTGACCGGTCACATAGGCCGCCATTGGCGAACTAAGAAACAGCACGCCGCCGGCAATATCCTCTGGCTTGCCGAAACGGCCCACCGGATTGGTCTTAGCAAACTGAGCTTCATTATCCGCGCCGGACTGGTTAGCGGTGAGTTTAGTGGGCACCATGCCCGGTGCGAGACTATTCACTCGCACACCGTTGCGCCCCCACTTCATGGCCAGCGCCTTGGTCAGCTGCTTTAAACCCGCCTTGCTGGCGCTATATGCGGGGTTGGCGGGGGCGGGGCTGATGGAGACCACGGAATCGAGGTTGACGATATTGCCTTGGCTGGCCTGTAGTAACGGAAAGAAATCGGTACACAGCTGCATGGCACCGGTCAGGTTGATATTGAGGATTTTCTCGAAGCCTTCACGTTCAAATTCGGCTTTTTTCCACAGCACCGAGCCAATGCAGTTGACCAGCACATCGAGGCGGTCGAATTGTGCGGCCAGATTGCTGATCGCGGCTGGATCTTCAATGTTCAGCGAGTGGAACTGCATGCCGCTAAAGTCGTTGTCGTAGTCGGATTCCGTGCGGGTGCCGGTAATGGCAACCTCGGCACCTGCTTCCAGAAAGGCCTTGGCGACGCCGTAGCCAATGCCGTCAGAGGCACCGCATACGAGTACTTTTTTGCCGCTGAAGTTTAGTGCGTTTATTAGGCTCATTTTTTGTCTTCCTGTGTCTCGGTAGTTATAGGTAGTCGTTGTATTTTTGAATTCAGAGGGTGTTAAAAAGCCTACGTTTTCTATGCAACCGTTCAGGCTGAGCTCGTCGAAGCCCGGTATAAAGCCCTTCGGCGAGCTCAGGAGAGCCTTGTCGAAGGGCTTGCTAGTGGGCTTCGACAGGCTCAGCCTGAACGGTTTTTTTAGTGAAGGCCCAACTTAGTAAGGCTCTAGTTATTTTTTACCTAATAACCCCATCACGGCGTCATCATCACCTTAACAACACCGTCTTCGCGGTTATTGAACATGCGAAAAGCCTCGGCGCCGTCGGCCAGATCAAAGCTGTGGGTGAAGGTGCCTTCGCCTTTGATGCGGTTTTTTTGCAGCAGCGGAATCAGTTCCGGCCAGGAGTCGACGATGCCGGCAATGCCCATATGCACCATCAGGTTTTTTCCCTGAACGGTATGCAGAGGCATGCTGCTGTCTTTTTGCAAGACGCCGAGGATGGATAAGCGGCCACCAAGGCGGGCCATTTTTACGGCTTGCTTCAGGGTCGGCCCAGCGCCGACAGCCTCAATGACGGAGTCGACTCCCAGCCCTTTGGTCGCCTCGTAAACTGCTGGCACGGCTTCATCGGGGTGCAGTGGTATCGCACCGAATCTCAGCGCTTGGTTGCGTCGATTTTCCTGCGGGTCAATGGCGAAGACGGCCGAGGCACCGACCGCGACGGCTGCTTCTGCAGCCATTAGTCCCACTGGCCCTTGGCCGATAACCGCCACAGTATCGCCGGGGCCAACGCTGGACATTTTTACGCCGTGATAGCCGGTAGCGAGGGCGTCGGTTAGCAGGATTGCCTGTTCGTCGCTGATGCCTTCCGGGATGGCTGTCGCGGCAAGGTCGGCATTCATCACTTCCAGGTATTCGGCGTGGCCGCCGTTCAGCCTCGGTGTGATGCCATAGGCGGTGCCGTGAGCCGAACCATCGCGATACCCTTCACAGAGGTTGATTTGCCCGGCCAGGCAGCGGCGGCAGCTTCCGCAGGCGGCACCGCCAGCAATGAGGATGCGGTCACCGACCTTGTGGCGCTGCACCCCGGAGCCAACCTCCATGACTTCACCAATGGTTTCGTGGCCGGTGCAAAAACGCTCCATGGGCTGCGAGTAGTCGAGCGCGCCGATTCGGCCGCCGTGGTACATATGCAGGTCAGATCCGCAGATGCTGCAACGCTGTACTTTGATGACGAGGTTGCGTGGGTTCTGAATGATTGGATCGTCGAAGGATTCGTAACGAATATCCTCCGGGCCATTGAATACCAGTGCTTTCATGTTTGTGTCTTCTATGCCGAATTACTGTGCTGGAATGCCATTGTAAATACAGTGATAGGCGCGTTTAAAAAGCCCCAGTGTGAACTTCTGGAGCTGTTGAAAGCTTGATTGGCACAGGCCCATCACGGCGTCATCACCACCTTAACAACACCGTCTTCGCGGTTATTAAACATGCGAAAGGCCTCAGCACCGTCGGCCAGATCAAAGCTGTGGGTGAACGTGCCTTCGCCCTTGATGCGGTTGTTTTGTATTAGTGGAATCAGCTCCTGCCAGGTGTCCACAACACCGGCAATGCCCATATGCACAATCAGGTTCTTCATCTGAGCAACGTGCAGCGGCATGCTGGTGTCATTTTGCAGAACGCCCAGGATTGATAGTCTGCCGCCGTGGCGCGCCAAAGTTACTGCTTGCATCAAGGTGGGGCCAGCGCCGACGGCCTCAATCACCGAATCAACACCTAGCCCTTTGGTCACCTCAAGAATAGTTGATTCGGCTTCGTCCGGATGCATTGGTATCGCACCAAACGTCAGGGCTTGGTTGCGTCGGCTTTCCTGAGGGTCAATGGCGAATACGGTAGAGGCACCCACCGCAACGGCCGCTTCTGCAGCCATGCGTCCAACTGGCCCTTGGCCGATAACCGCCACGGTATCGCCGGGGCCAACGTTGGACATTTTTACGCCGTGATAGCCGGTAGCAAGGGCGTCAGTGAGCAGGATTGCCTGCTCGTCGCTGATGCCGTCCGGGATTGCCGTCGCGGAGAGGTCGGCGTTGACCACTTCAATATATTCAGCGTGGCCACCATTGAGCATGGGCGAGATTCCATAAGGAGCGCCGTGCCCTGGCCCATGGCGATAGCCTTCACATAGGTTCATCTGGCCGGAGAGGCAGCGGCGACAGGTTCCACAGGCGGCACCTGGAGCGAGCAGTATGCGGTCACCGATCTTGTGCCGGTGCACTCCGGAGCCAACCTCCATGACTTCACCGATGGTTTCGTGACCGGTACAGAAGCGTTCCATGGGCTGCGAATAGTCCAGCGGGCCGATACGGCCACCGTGGTACATATGCAGGTCTGAGCCGCAGATGCTGCAACGCTGTACCTTGATGATCAGATTGCGCGCGTTCCGAATAGTCGGGTCGTTGAAGGATTCGTAACGAATATCTTCAGGGCCATTGAATACCAGTGCTTTCATATTGTGATTCCTCTATTTTTTCGCTACCAGGTTAAGTAACCGCTGAGCTAGAGAGCGGGAATGCCATTTTCAATCCAGTTGTTGGCGCGCTTGAATAGCCCCAATGTGAACTGGTGCAGCATATCGCCAGTAGCTTTGTCGGCTTTACCGGCACAGGCCCTTGCATGCGTTCCTTCCAAAATGACCCCCAGCTTGTAGCAGGCCAATACCGCATACCAGCGTATTTCAGAAAGGTCGCGATTGGAGTGTTTGCCATAGTGGGCAATCATTTCCGCAATGGAAGGGAAACCGTCTTTTGGCTCCATGGGGCTGGTGGTGAAACCGTCGCCGCTGTCTACCGTGGCCATGACCCAGCCGAGATCCAACAGTGGATCACCAATGGTGCTCATCTCCCAGTCGATCAGCGCGGCCAGCTCGCCATCATCGGGATTGACCATGATATTGGCCATATGACAATCGCCATGAAGAATGCCGGGCTCAGTCTCGACCGGAATATTCGCCTCCAGCCATTGGTAGATGGTCTGCTCATGAGGTAGTCCGCCGCCGTCGTAACCGTCCAGCTTAGCGAAGCCCTCTAGCTCGCTGCGCCAGCGTGAGGCTTGCCGCTGCAGAAAGCCCTCCGGCTTACCGAAGCCTTCCAATCCCAGCGCTTTGTAGTCCAGCGAGCCCAGCTGCGCCAGTGCTTCCATATGCGACTCGCCAATACGTCTGCGCAGTGCCGCATCGCTGCGATGGGGTTCAGGCAAGCCGCTAGCAGGATTAAAGCCCTCAACCGGCTCCATTAAAAAGAACACCGCTCCCAATACCGATTCATCTTCACAATGGGCAATATAACCGGGATGTGGCACGCCGCTACCCGCCAGCGCCTTCAGCACGGTCGCTTCGCGCAACATCACTTTGTTGCTGCTGGCGCGCAGATGGCGCGGTGGACGACGCAACACAAAGGCGCGGCCGCCGCGCTCAAAGTACAGCAGGGTGTTCTGCGTGCCGCCGGTTAGCAGTCGTTGATTCTCAAAACTGCCATCGGGCAAACCCTGCGCCAGCATCCATTCACCCAGCCGATCCAGATCGACCAGGTCTTGTTCGACGACATTGGGATTCTGTTGGGCGCTCATCGCGCGTCGCTCTCAACGGCAGCCAGAATGGTATTTTTGCCCAGCTGCGCCATGTGAACTTCATCCGGGCCATCGGCCAAGCGCACAAAGCGCGCATAGCTGTATAGGTTGGCTAGCGGTGTGTCTTGGCAGAGGCCTTTGCTGCCATGGGCCTGCATGGCACGATCAGCCACTTCCTGACACATACGGGGCGCCACGATCTTAATCATGGCAATCAGGTCTTTGGCTTCCTTGTTGCCGAATTTGTCCAGCTTGTCAGCGGTACTCAGAGTGAGCAGACGCGCCTGCTCAATCTCGCAGCGGGACTTGGCGACTTCTTGGCGAATACTGCCCTGTGCCGACAGCTTTTTACCGAAGGCCACACGCGAGTCAACGCGTTTGCACATCAAATCCAGACAGCGCTGTGCGGCACCGATGAGCCGCATGCAGTGGTGGACACGGCCCGGCCCGAGGCGACCCTGAGCGATCTCAAAACCGCGGCCTTCCCCTAAAATCATATTGCCAACCGGCACTCGTACATTCTCCAGCAGCACCTCACCGTGGCCCGCAGGCGAGTGCAAGGCATTGAGCACTTTCAGCGGCCGAACAACGGTCACGCCCGGCGTATCGCGGGGCACAATAATGGTGGATTGCTGCACGTAGCGGCCGGCATCCGGGTCGGTTTTGCCCATGACCAGTAGCAGTTCACAACGCGGGTCATAGACGCTGGAAGACCACCACTTGCGACCATTGATAACGTACTCGTCACCGTCGCGGACAATGGACGTTTCTACATTGGTGGCATCGGAACAGGCGGTATCTGGCTCAGTCATCAGATAAGCCGAGCGAATTTCGCCCTCCATTAGCGGCTTGAGCCAACGCGCTTGCTGCTCAGGCGAGCCATAACGCGCCAGCACTTCCATATTGCCGGTATCCGGTGCACTGCAGTTGAAAATTTCTGAAGCAAATTCAACTCGGCCCATCAATTCGGCCAGTGGCGCGTATTCAAGGTTTGTCAGACCCGGACTGAACTCGCCATATTCCTCGGGTAGAAACAGGTTCCACAAGCCTTGGGCCTTGGCTTTCTGTTTCAGCTCCTCAACGATGGGGGGCACCACCCAGAGATTGGCCGGGTCGTTAACAAATTCTTCGAGGGCGTGCTCGGCAGGGAAGATATGCTCCTGCATAAAAGCATCTACCTGCGCCATTAAATCTTTTACTTTGTCGCTGTGTTCAAAGTTCATATTGCTTGTCCTGTATTACCGCCGCTCAAATTATTAGGCTTCGATATCTGTTCTTCAACGGAGTCATTAGCACCAAGTGACAGAATGGCACTTTTACGATCACAATTAACCGGCAATACCGGCCAGACGGTTGAGAGAAGTGGCCGTGTGTCGGAAAAGAGGGCTTTGCGGACCACCCGAGACCTTGGGACTGAACAATGCTGGTGCAGTAGTCGAGGGCTCCAGAGACTGAACGTATTGGCCATAACTCTCAACCGGCTGGCCGCACTTCGCCTTCTGAGCATCAGCCATTTAGGTCACTCTTGGGTAAAAATTCGTTGAGGTTCTAAATGTTTGATTACGTAGTTGTAGGCGCTGGTTCGGCAGGTTCCGTTGTGGCCGCCCGTTTGAGCGAAGACCCCTCGGTAACCGTTTGCCTGTTGGAGGCCGGAGGAGAAAACAACAGCGTTAGGGTTCATGCGCCCGCCGGGGTTATTACGATGGCGTCGAACAGAAACAAATTCAATTGGGCTTTTGAGACAGTGCCCCAGCCCGGGCTAAATGGACGCTGCGGTTTTCAGCCGCGCGGCAGGGGGCTGGGCGGCTCCTCCGCGATTAACGCCATGCTGTATGTGCGTGCTCACAAATGGGATTACGACCATTGGGCTGAGCTGGGAAATAGTGGCTGGTCTTATGATGAGGTGCTGCCGTACTTTAAAAAATCGGAGCACAACGAAAATATAGATGACGAGTATCACGGCCAAAATGGGCCGCTAAACGTAATGAATTTGCGTTCACCGGGCCAGCTCAACCCGGCTTATATTAATGCCTGTGTGGAACAAGGCATTGCCGAAACGCCGGACTATAACGGCGCGGAGCAGGAAGGCAGCTTCGAATATCAAGTAACCCATCTCAATGGCGAACGTTGCAGTGCCGCGAAAGCGTTTCTTACGCCGAATTTGGATCGGCCCAACCTGACGATCATTACCAACGCCCAAGTAGAGAAGGTGTTGCTTAATGGCAAGCGTGCCAGTGGTGTGCGCTATCAAAAAGATGGACAAAGTCACGATCTAATAGCGAACAAGGAAGTGGTGCTTTCTGGCGGTGCCTTCAACTCTCCACAGCTACTCATGCTTTCTGGCATTGGCCCCGCTGAGCACCTGCAGCAAGTGGGTATTGAGGTGCAGCACGATCTACCCGGAGTGGGGCAGAACCTGCAGGATCATATCGACATTGTGCATGGCTACGCTGCCACCCCCGCCAGTGACACTTTTGGTGTTTCGTTGCGTTTTATACTGCGTATATTGCGAGAAATTGTGGGGTGGCGGCGAAGCCGTAGCGGCATGGTAACTTCACCCTATGCGGAAGCTGGGGCGTTTTTTAAGAGTGACCCGTCGCTGGATAAACCGGATTTAGAGTTGACGCTGGTGCGTGCAGTGGTTAACGACCACGGTCGCAAGGTGACGATGGGACACGGGTTTTCAAGCCATGTGTGTTTACTGCGGCCGCAGGCCCGGGGCGAGGTGAAACTCGCCAGCGCTGACCCGATGGCAGCACCATTGATTGATCCCGCTTTCCTCGACAATGACCACGATATGGCGGTGCTTAAGAAAGGCGCCATAAAACAAATTCAGGTGTTGGAATCGAATGCGCTCAAGCGCT
>CAJQNE010000404.1 GCA_905479545.1 uncultured Gammaproteobacteria bacterium
GAGCAAGCGTTTGAGTACAGCGGTTTCGAGGCCGAAGAACAGTAGCTGGCCTAACACTAAGCCGATTGTCATGCCGGGTAGAATCGTTTTTAGAAAAATCTGCCAGTCGATATGTTGTCGGTGGCGTGCGACCAAATACAACGACAGCGATAGGACTAATGGCAAAAACCACACCAGTAGCTGGCCGACCGGGTACAGCAGCGCGCCCAGCGCCATGGCGATAACCATCGCGCCAAAGCCGGTGACAGTTTGGGTTAGAAATCCGAAAAAAACGATGGCACAAATAAGCAGAAACGATGGGTCTGTTACTGCAATCGGTAAAGCGTCTGACAAGGCGGTTCCTTAGTCCGGGGTGCAGGACTGTAGCTAACAGATAGTAACCGCTAGGCGGCCTGAGAAATATTCAGTTTCGTTGGGTTTGGCTGTGAGGGCCGAATGCTGCTCTCTCCCGGTAAAAACTTGCCGAACACCCGTTCTTTGCCCAGGTTTGGCGCGTAGCCATCTGAGTCTCTGAATTGAGAGTTGCTGTAAGCAAGGTTGCCATTGACGAACACGGCGTCAACGGCTGCATCGTTGCGGTTTACCAGCCGGTCCATGGCAAACACCGGCATTGGAGCGTCAACCATATCCCACACGTCCTCGGTAAACCCGGCTGGGTTCACCACTACCACGTCAGCCCGGTCGCCTTCACGGATATAGCCCGCGTCAATGCCGTACCAATCGGCAAGCTCACCGGTTAAACGGCGCACGGCCGCCGCGGTACTCAAACTCTTTTCGCCAATCTTATTCCCGTCTTCCACGTACTTGAGCAGGCAAATCGGGAAGTTATAAGAAGCGAGGTTTTTTAAGTGCGCGCCTGAGTCAGCAAAGCCGACTTGATAATGACTGCCCTGAATGATTTTGCGCATCACCTTCGGTCGGTGGTTGCCGAATTGCACCCCCCAACGCATTTCCTCACGATACTTCATCGCCATATCAAGGAAGGTGTCGACCGGGTCCTTGCCGTGCTGTTTGCTGATTTCGGCAAAGTTTTTGCCAATTACTGCAGCATCGGGACATTCCACTACCCAGGCATCGGAAAAATCACGGTGCCAGAGGCCGGAACCGAGCATGGTGTTCATATTATTCTTCAACGTTTGTCGGAAGGCTGGGTCTTCGACCTGTTCATAGGGTTCGTCAGGATCTTTCATTTCGCGTAGTACGCGACCGTCGGCCAGTTCGCCGAAAGAGTTAAAGTCCAGGCCATAGGCGTACACAATCATCGGCGAGGTCAGCGCTTGCCAGCGTAAGTTGCCGCGCAGTAAGTAGCGCGAAACCATGCCGGATAGCCGCGTTAAAAAGGGCAGGCGAGGATTGGACTTCAGGTCCATCACGGTTAGCAAGGTCGTTTTTAACTGCTTCCGGAACCAACCCATAGTCTCCCACAGGAACGCAATAACGTTTAACTTGCCGACAGCGTCTGGCGCAGATTGCAAAATGCCGCCGCGCGATCTGAGGAGCCTGTTGAGGCGGCGGAACTCACTCCATTTTGCGAACGTCGAGGGCAGTGGTTTAGCCCAGGCACGGTCGCCATCCAGCCGGTCGAGCTTAGTCGTCATGGTTGAAAGGCCGAGGAAACCTTGATCAAGCGCTTCACCTAGAACCGCTTCCATTTTATTCAATTCGGCGTCGGTCGGCTTTTCACCCGATACCGAGCGCTGCAACCCCATTACATCGGCGCGTAAATCTGAATGGCCTAAAAAAGTAGCGAGATTCGGGCCGAGCGGTTGCTGCTCGTAAAAGTCGCGGAATTCAGTGGGAGAACGCCAGGTTTTTTTGGTCTTTAACAGCGGCAAAACCTGTTCGCGTGGCACGGCTTCTACCTTGGTAAATAAGTCGGAGCAGTCTTCGGCTTCGCCGCAGACCATACTAATGGAGCATATTCCGGTCATTACCGTAGTCACACCGTGGCGCACAGACTCGCTCAACTCAGGAGCAGCGATAATCTCAGCGTCGTAGTGTGAATGCGGTTCGATGAACCCGGGGGTAACCCAGCGGTCAGTCGCATCAATTATTTCTACCGCAGCGTCGGTTATTTCTTCCCGCGACACGCGCGCGATGAGTCCGTCCTTAATGGCTACGTCGGCAATAAACGGCTCGCTACCGCTGCCATCAAGGTATAAACCGCGTTTAATGATTGTGTCGTACTGCATAATGTCGCTCGAATGATGTTATCCAATGCCGATACCGTAGCTGAATATTGAGCGGTTGAGAAATTTTATCTTAGAGCGCCAAGTTGGCGTGCTGTAATCCCGAACAGTGTTGGTTGATAATGGCGAAAATTGATGAGTGTGATGACAAGCTCAGCGACAAAAAAAATCGCGCAGCTGAGTCGTCATTCTGGAGCCTTTACATCGTGCAGATGGCCAATGGCAACTTGTACACCGGTATCGCGACCGATGTGGTCCGGCGATTCGCAGAACACCAGGCGAGTGGCCCGAAAGCAGCGAGAGCGCTTCGTGGAAAAGGCCCGCTAACGCTGGTTTTCCAGCAACAAGTAGGCAACAGGTCGCAGGCTCAGAGCGCTGAGTACCGGGTTAAGCAATTAGCTCGCGCAGAAAAATTGCTGTTGATTAAGGGCCAGCAGGAGTTGTTGGCTCAGTGTTTTCCGGCTCAGGTATAGGCTCCATGGGCGCAACCGGTTCGTCGACGGTTTCGACGTCCATATCAGCGTCAATCTCAACTTCACTCTCGACCTCACTTTCCAATTCGCCGGTGGCTTCGCTGGTAGCGTCAGCTTCAAACGTGTCGAAGTTTTGAGCTTCTTCGGCCTCAACGCCATCTGCCGTTGTTCCGTCGTCAAGTGCATTGCCCGGTAGCTCATTGTCATCCGGCACCTCTGCCGTGGTCTCTGCAAACACAGCAGGCGGCGGCTCGATGGGCTGCGGTGTTAGCTCGGTGATGTTCACAATTGCACCTATCGCCGGATTATCGAAATACAATAATTTGCCGGTGTTGGCAGCGGCTGTTTGTTGTAACCAAATGTGCCCCAGTTGGTAGAGGTTTTCGTCAGCGGGTAGCTCAAAGCCACCTTCAAGGAACGGGTCGTCAGTATCGTCAGCCCGGTAGGGCAGTGCCGTGGTGTAGGTAAATAACAGATCCACCGATACTGATAGGTCCGCGCCTTGTTTTAGCTTTACAGTGCCTAATACTTCAGGCCAGTCAAAGCGACTGGCGGGTGTTGGCATGGTTGAATGTCCCCGCACTAAATCAGCGTCAATTATCGCCTGGGTTGTTTCGAAGGCAGCGCCGCGGGTACGGAGAAAGTCGGGGAGCTGATCGAACACCAATGTTCGTTGCAGTAATGGCTGATGAGCGGGCGAAGTGTCGAGTCGTCCGATCACTTCCAGCAGGCTATTCGCGTCACTGTTCGATATCACATCAAACTGTTCTACATCAGGTCGCCCCGGGTTTCTGTCCCAACGTTCGGCACGCAGGGCTTGGGGGCCGCCCGCACGGAACACCACAATATCCAGCTGCCAACGGGCTGGCGATAACTTCACGGCTGCAGCAGGAATGGGTTCGGGCTCCGCTTCCGGAGTGGTTTCGATCATGGTTGAGTCGGTCGCTGTTTCCGCAGGCGAGATAACCGAACTCATCGTTCTGTCATCGTTCATTCGCAGCGTCGCGGGCGGAGCCGCTATAACGCGTGGCGGGGCTGTGGGTTCTGAACTGAGCGGTGACGACTCGATAACCGGTGTCAGGATTTCTGCCGGAGCTTCGTCGACGCTCGGTTCTGATGGTTCTGTTAACTCGACGGGCTGAGCCGCAAACTCAATGGTAGTTTCCAGGCCGGTTTCAGTATCGGCTTCAACGTCCACCGCTGTATCTGGCTCTATGGCCGGAATTTCTCCGGCCGTCAGGGGCTGCTCGTTAGATAGCGATGGCTCGCTGGCTAATTCTGCCTCTAGCTTCAGGTTTACCGATGCTTCAGCTTGCTCCTCTGAGCCATCAAGGAATTCAGGCTCAGGGGTTGGCACCGGTGTTCCATAGCCCTGATAGGCCGGTCGGCGCTGTTGCTCAGCAGGTTGGGCGAATATGCTGCTGCTAACAACTAGCAGCGCAACAATTAAAGTCTGTTTCATTGTTTCACTATAGTGGTGCTTTCAAAGTAGTGTGAATTTTACCCCACTTTCGGCTGTAACTTTTTCCAGCGCTTCATGCGGTCTGCGCTTTGAGTTCCAAGCGCTCGAAAAGTTGCTGCGTAGCCTGAATGCGATCATCCAGCTCAGGCAGTTCGGCGATCAGCTTCAGGCGGTCCTGGCCATCCAGTCGGTAGGTTTCCGGCATGGCTTGCAGCAAGCGAATCAACGCACTAGGGTCTACTTCAACACCGGCGTTAAATTCAATCCGCCCGCCACCAGCGCCCATATCAACTTTCTTCACGCCAAAGCTGGCGGCTTCAAGTTTCAGCTTGGTGGTGGCGACCAGGTTTTTAGCTGGTGGTGGGAGCAAGCCGAAGCGGTCGACTAGTTCTACTTCCACCTCGCGTAGCTCGTCCTTGTTGTTGGCTGAGGCTAAACGTTTGTAGAGAATCAGCCGGTTATGCACATCCGGTACATAGTCTTCCGGCAGTAGCGCAGGGACGTGTAAGTCGACTTCAGTGGCGTGCTGCTCGATATCCACATCAGGAATATCGCCGCGTTTTAAGGCTTTAACGGCCCGCTCTAACAAGTCGTTGTACAACGCAAAGCCAACTTCCTGAATCTGGCCGGTTTGCTCATCGCCGAGCAGTTCACCGGCGCCGCGGATTTCAAGATCGTGGGTGGCCAGCGTAAAGCCGGCACCGAGTTCTTCCAGCGACTCAATGGCTTCCAGACGCTTAACCGCATCGGCCGTTAATGCCTGCTTCTCCGGGACTATCAAGTAGGCGTAGGCGCGGTGATGCGAACGGCCAACGCGACCGCGCAGCTGGTGGAGCTGGGCGAGGCCGAATTTGTCGGCGCGGTTAATCAGAATGGTGTTGGCGTTCGGGTTATCGATGCCAGATTCAACAATGGTCGAGCAGAGCAAAATATGAAAACGGCGGTGATGGAAGTCGAGCATGATTTGCTCTAATTCTGATTCGCGCATCTGACCATGGGCGTGCTCAATTTTGGCTTCGGGCAGTAATTCCTCTAGCTCGCGCTGCTTCTTCTCCATGTTCTGCACATCGTTGTGCAGGAAGTAAACCTGGCCACCGCGGCGAATCTCTCGCTGGCAGGCTTCCCGCACCAGGCCGTTATCCCATTCCGTGAGGAAGGTTTTAACCGCCAACCTGTCGGCAGGTGGCGTGGCAACAATCGACAAGTCACGCATACCGCTCAGGCCCATATTCAGCGTGCGCGGAATGGGCGTGGCGGTAAGTGTTAGCAGGTCCACTTCGGCACGCAGCGCTTTAAGTTGCTCTTTGTGGCGGACACCAAAGCGATGTTCTTCATCAACAATCACCAGACCGAGGTTTTTGAATTTAACGCTCTTTTGGATCAGCTTATGGGTGCCAATAACCACATCAACTTTGCCTGCCTGCAAATCGTCGAGGGTCTTGTTTTGCTCTTTTACCGAGCGGAACCGGGAGAGCACTTCTACCCGCACGGGCCAGTCGGCAAAACGGTCCATAAAGTTACCGTAGTGCTGCTGAGCCAGTAGTGTGGTTGGCACTAACACGGCAACTTGATAACCCGCGCCCACTGCAACGAAAGCAGCCCGCATTGCGATCTCGGTTTTGCCAAAACCTACGTCAGCGCAAATCACCCGGTCCATTGGTCTTGGCAGATGCAGATCGTTAATGACCTGCTCAATAGCAGTCTGTTGGTCGGGCGTTTCTTCAAACGGGAACGCCGCAGCAAAGGCCCGGTATTCAGCTTCGTCGAAGCGCATCGCGTTGCCAACCCGGGCGGCACGGCGGGCGTGAATATCCAGCAGCTCCGCCGCCACGTCACGAACCTTTTCCTTGGCCCGGCGTTTGGCGCGGTCCCATTGGTCGGTGCCAAGTTTATGTAATGGCGCGTTTTCCGCTGAAGTGCCGGTGTAGCGACTAATTAAATGCAGGGAGGCAACCGGCACATACAGCTTGTCGCCGCCGGCATATTCCAACAGCAGATATTCAGCCGCCTGGCCTGCAACGGTAATCGTTGTCAGGCCCATGTAGCGACCAACGCCATTGTCCTCGTGAACAACGGGAGCACCCTCAGTCAGGTCGGTAAGGTCGCGAATAATGCTGGCGGGGTCACGAGCTGCCCGGCGGCGCTTTTTGCGTTGGTTAACCCGGTCGCCAAATAACTGCGATTCGGTAATCAATGACAGCTGCTCGTTATGAATACCGGCTTCAAGGTCGGCGACTGTCAGGCCGATGCTGTTTTCGCCGTCCAGGAACGCTGCCCAGTTATCGTACTGTGCAGCGTGCAAGCCTTGTTCGCGAAGGGTTTGCAGCAAGGTTTCCCTGCGACCCGCTGAGTCGGCGACGAATAAAGTCCGGCCTTTGTTATTGGCGATGTGATCGAGTAGCAGCCCGGCCGGCCGATCAGCCCGTGGATTAACCGGTAGCAGCGGTGGCTGGCGGGTAGCGAAGTTAAAGCCGCCTTCGATAAATTCCTCGTGCTGAATACCAATGCGGGCACGGCTGTTGAGCTCTGCACTAAGTTCGTCGCTCGTTAAAAATAGCGCCGAAGGTGGCAGTATTGGTCGTTCAACATCGTGTCGGCGTTGTTCGTAACGCTCTTCGACATTTTCCAGCAAGTTGGCTACACGGGCTTCCGAGTCGGTTGGCAAAAAGTACAGCGCATCGTCAGGCAGATAGTCGAATAGCGTTGCCAGTCCGTCAAAAAAGAGCGGCAAATAGTATTCAATACCGCCCGGCATACTGCCGTCGCTAACTT
>CAJQNE010000405.1 GCA_905479545.1 uncultured Gammaproteobacteria bacterium
CCCGAATTACCGGACACCATAGGTAACGAGTAGTCCACGGCTCCGCCGAACCCCAGCGCCCGTAGGTCGGCATCGCGAAGCATGCCGACGAAATGGTGGGCCTTGGCAAGCATTGTCGGCATGCAAGCGATGCCGACCTACGGGAGCACCTCACCAAAATCAAAAACCCGGACGGTTAGGTTCGGTACACGCCTTTGTCGGTTTGCGTGGCTTGCCCTAATGCGGTGAGCGTATTCAGAATTTCTTCCACGGTATTGCGGTTGGCGCGATTAAATTGTGCGGCCACTACTGCCGCGTTGCCGCCGTCTGGCAATTTTCCCAGCGCCGCTTTAATGGCACTAAAGCGACCGGTGAGGTCAGTTGGTAATTTTGGTTTGCCGCTGCCCGTGCTGGCGGCTTGGGTATTTTCCGGGTTTTGGTATTCGGGCCGTAGCCAGCGGATGTGGCCGTTGGCTTCCTCAGCGGCGCGTTCGGCGTTTAGGGCCACCAGCTTTTCGAGTATTTCTTCGTCGGTTAAATTCACCGGCCAGCCGTAGGCATCGGCCACCGCCGCGTCGAGTTCGTAGTGTAGCTCTTTGAGTACCGACACCAGACCTTGTTGGTGAATGGTTTTTTCTTTGGCGGTGAGTTCGATTTTAGGTTTGGCAGATTTAGCATCACGGGCAGCCTCGGCTTTGCGGGCGGCGAGAATTATCGCTAAATCTTCGGGGCTGTCGGGGTCGCCGGTGCATATCATTCCGTCGGCGGGAACGGTGAGTGCTGCGTTGGTTTCGTTGGCGGCATAACCTTCTGGCGGCTGTCGGCTTACGGCCTGCGGCCTAAACCGACCTACAGTACTACCACCCGCCTCCTCCCCGTAGGTCGGCTTCGCTTGCAAGCCGACACCGCTAAGAGCATTCGGGCGACGATTTCCTACCTCGATAGCCCGCAGCTTTTCCAGCACGTTGTACATGCCGGTGAGCGTTAGTTTCGGGTGGGCGGCTTGTTGGCGTTTGCGGTGGGCGTCGAGTTGTTCGGCTAAATCGCCGATGCGTTTTTTCTGGGCGGTGGTGGCGTCGGGGAATGGGAAGGTTTCGAAGCAGCGAGTGTTGTTATAACGCGGCCGATCTTCAAGAGTACCTCCAGCTGCCAGTGTCCAGCAAACGTGGGGTCTGCTACTCAACACCCCGAAAAAATGTGCTGATGCTGTCGCGACAACAATAAGCGCGCCGTCAGGTAAAATATCACTGTCTAAAAAAGTGAAAACCCGATGTTTGGAAACTTCAGAGGTTGCTATATATCGATTCAAGCTAGAGAGAGCCTTCCGCATTTCCGTTCGTGGCTCTGCAAAAACCCACCACCGGTCTCGATAAGCTGCACGTTTATTTTGATCCCGAAATGGTTTCACATGATCTAAAACGTGTTGGTAAATCGCAGGATGGTCACTTCTTACCGTAGCCAGATCCATACCAAAGAGATCAATAACGGACATGTTTCTTAGGCGCTGAGTTAAATCACTACCGTTACGAAAGCTTTTAATCCTCCGTCCGGATGAACTTGAAACGTTACAGATACTTGCCGCCTGCTCGCTACTTAACTGAAACCCGCCACCAACCAACTTCACTCCCATGTAACTCATTTTTAAGTTAGCTTGAAGCTTAAACGCTCCGACCACGTTGGCACCACAAGTTAAATCAGAAAGTACAATGCCAATTTTCGATCTAAGTGTTAGTCCGTCCTTATCTGCGAACTCAGAGACAGAAACTAAGGTTCCTAGATGCGTACCAGCTTCAGCAACTGTCATAGATATTCGAACAGCAGCTCCATCCACCGAATCGACCCACGGGTGATCGGAAACGGCAAAAACAATTGAAAGAGGAACCTTATTACTCAGAAAATCCGATAACACTTTACGGTTGTGCTTTTGCTTCAAACTGTTGGTCGCAATAAAACCGAATCGCCGGATCGCACCTGCCGCAGCCAGCTTAGCCGCTCTTTGCCACCAAAAAACCACGAAATCAGCACTCCCAGGAACGTCGTCCGCATATACGTTTCTGATCGTATTTGTATATCCATCGCCAAGGGTATACCTCATCAATTGGCTACCAATAAACGGCGGATTGCCGACAATAAAATCCGCCGTTGGCCACTCAGCCACCTTCGGATTAATAAAACGCATTTCCGGCTTACGCTGCGTTTCGTCCGGTACTTCTTTACCGGTTACCGGATGCGTTTTGGTACTGCGGCCATCCCAGTGCGTTACCGGCTGGTCGTGGTCGTCCATTACCGGTTCGACGCTGTCCCAGCTAATTAACGCATCACGGTGTTCAATATTGTGGAAGTTTTTCAGCACCGGTTCGGGCGGTTGGGCACTGGCACCAAAGGTGCGGAAGTGCCATTGCAGGTAGCCAATCCACAGCACAATGTCGGCAATGGCGACGGCGCGCGGGTTTATTTCGATGCCAAGTAATTGGCTCGGGTCTACCGTTAAGCCTTCAGTTTCGAAACCTTGTTGGGTATCGCCGAGGCCCTGCAGCGCATCGAGCAC
>CAJQNE010000406.1 GCA_905479545.1 uncultured Gammaproteobacteria bacterium
TAACAGACTACTGCTAGGCTGGATTGGTTTCCTTAGCGGTAGCATAGCGGCAGTAGATCGGCGTCGCGAGCTGTCACTTACCTACCGAACGATACCAAGAGTGGAAGAATGAGTACCGGGACATTAGTTCTGATTTTATTAGCAGTTTTAACGCTTCACGTTGTGTTGTCGCTGTGGGCGATCGGCCACGCGTTATTGAATAAAGAAAATCCGCGTTCGGTAATGGGCTGGGCATTTTTTTTGGTGGGTTTGCCCCTGCTAGGGCCGCTGTTCTACCGGATGTTTGGCATAAACCGTGTGCAGCGCCGCGCGATGAAGTTGCTGAACCAACACGATGGCGCAGACTATTCGACCGGCTTTGGTAGTGATGTTGACAATAAACCGCCAAAGCGTGAACCGGGCAAAAAAAATTCGAACAGTGGTGATGTAAAAGCCCTGGAACAGCGGCAGCTTGACAAATTGTTGCCATTAGCCAATAGCTGCGCGGGAATTACCGGGCTGGCACTGACTCACGGCAACCAGGTTGAGCTACTACATTGTGGCACTGAAGCATTTCCGGCGATGCTCGAAGAAATCGAAGCTGCTGAGCATTATGTGCTGCTGCAAAGCTACATTTTCGCTATCGACAATATAGGCCAGCAAATCACCAATGCGCTACTAGCGGCACAGGAGCGCGGAGTAGAAGTTCGGGTGCTTATTGATGGCATGGGTGAGTGGCAACAGCTGCCAATTACCAGCTGGAAGCTACGGCGTAAGGGAATTAGTGTTGCCCGGTTTATCCCGATTAAATTTTTCTTACCACCGCTGCGGGTTAACTTGCGCAACCACCGGAAATTGCTGGTGGTTGATGGCAAAGTTGCATTTACTGGTGGTGTGAATGTCATTGATGACCATTGGCCAAAGCCCGATGGAGTAACGAATACTCAGGATATTCACTTTCGCGTTCGTGGCCCGGTCTGTAATCAACTGCAGAGCGCATTCGCTGCCGACTGGGAATTTGCTTGCCAGGAGCCGCTGAAAATTTCGCTGCATGGCACAGAAGAACCGCACGGCGAAACGTTGGCAAGAGTAATAACCGATGTACCGGTGCGCGGTGAGCTCGGGCTTTTGCGGGCATATATCGCTGCCATCAACGCGGCGACGGACTCAATCCGAATTTTCACACCGTATTTCCTACCGCCCGAAGCACTGAGCTCGGCGCTATCTGCAGCGGCGCTGCGAGGTGTCAGAATTGATATTATCGTGCCGTCCAAAATTGACCATAAGGTCGTTGAATGGGGCTGCCAACGGTTTTACAGCGATTTGTATCCGTTCGGCATACGATTGTGGCAGCAGCCGCCGCCATTCGCGCACACCAAAATGCTGGTGGTCGATCAAAGTTACGCGCTGGTTGGTTCCTGTAATCTCGACCCACGCAGCCTTGAACTAAACTTTGAAATGAATATCGAGCTGTATGACGGCGCCGCCTGTAAACCGCTGATCGAATTTTTTGATGAGCGATTAGAAAAATCAACGGCCTTGCAGCCAAGTAGCGAGCTTTCAACCTTGCAGCAATTGAAGTGCTCGTTGGGCTGGATGCTGTCTCCGTATTTGTAGTGTCCGTCGTTCCCCTGGCTGTGCAGGTCGGGTTGTTTGCTGAAACTAAAATGCCTGTTAGTTCGCCACGATTGAACGCACTGTGCCGTCCTTATATTCACTATCAGGCCATTATCCGATAGCCAACTTCCGGTAAAAAAGTTAGCTGGTGCTGCCTCTTATTAGTGCTGAGCGCGCACCGTTAAAGCGCGAAAACCCTAACAATTTCAATAATTTTGGTGCGAAAAAACGGCTGTGAAGCGTAATGGCCGGCTAAATGGTGCAATAGCAGCGGTTTTTCCAGTTTTACAGGCCGTTGGCACAACAAATGCTTGACTAACACTGTCGTAGTGTCGGTTTAGATTAGTCGGTGCTGACGAGTGTGGCCCGCGAGGGCCTATTGCCTCTTGTTCACGTAACTGACGCACTACTGAAATAGCATGTGCTGGAACTGAAACCGGGGGCGAACAACGATAGGGTGGAATTTAGATATGAAATTGAACTCAATAGACCCACAAAAGAACGTTGATGCATCTTCGGTTAATCAGGAGCCGGGCAAGGGTGTCAATCGCACACCGATTGAAAGTGTGCTCGAGGTAATCCATGCGGAACACGAAATTATTAAGTCGCTAATGGTTGAGCTGGAAAGTGAACACCGACCGTCCGTGCGCACGGACTTATTCCGGCGCTTACAAGTGAAGCTGCTCTGCCATGTGCACGCTGAAAATAGTGTTATTTTTTGCCACCTCAGCCGTTACGAAGACGCCGTTGACTTTGTTTCCGAGCACCAGCTTGGCCACCAGGAGATTGCTGCGGCAGCTGATACGATAAATTCTCTCGATGGTGGAGCAAAGTCCTGGAATCAGTTGTTTAGTAAATTCGTTGGCCTGGTCGAGAGTCACATTGTTGGCACTGAAGACTCACTGTTTGCCTTGGTTAATAGCTATTTCAGTGATAAACACCGGGAAACGCTGGCTAGTCAATATCGCTGGGCCGCTTATCGCCACTATCGTGAAATTCAGGGGTCCGACTCGCCAGCGCTGCATCGCGTTTGATAAGTAACCCTAACGCCCCGCTATTCGGGTTGAGTCGCTGACTGGTGATTTAGTTTGAATTGCGGGGGTAAACGGCTAACCTCTACCGGCTCGCCGAGCCAGTCAGGGGCAAGCCGTTGAGCCAGTGCCTGGTTGCCGCTGGTATGTAGCGATAGTTGCGGCAGGCTGTGGTTGCTCGCCAGCTGGCCATCTTGTAGTCGACGAGCCAACTGGCGGGCCACTGCCTCACCGGTGTCGATAATCTGCACGGCGGAACCCATCACGTCACTAACCTGAGCCTTAATAAGCGGGTAATGGGTGCAGCCGAGTACCAATGTATCAACACTAGCCGTACGCAGTGGTGCCAGCAGGTTTTCTAACAGTGTCCGGCTACCCGCAATGTCGCCGGCTTCTATTAGTTCTACTAATCCGGGGCAGGGCTGGGTGATGACTTTAGTCTCACTCGCGAATTTACCCAGCAGTGCCGCAAACCGCGCACTGGCTAACGTGCCAGTGGTAGCCATCACGCCGACAATGCCGTTTTTGGTTGCTGCTGCAGCGGGTTTAACGGCCGGTTCCATGCCAACAATCGGTAGCGAATAACACTCGCGCAAGTAGGAAGCGGCGGCCGCGGTGGCGGTATTGCAGGCGATTACAATCGCTTTGCAGTCTTGCTCTATTAGCCAGTCGCTAATCTTTTCGCAGCGCTCGCGTATCTGCTCCGGCGATTTGTCGCCATAGGGTGCCCAGGCAGAGTCGGCGACCATTAACAGTGATTCCTGCGGTAGCAGGCGACGAATTTCACGGGCAACCGAAAGCCCGCCCAGACCGGAATCAAGCAGGCCAATGGGGCTATCAGCGGACTGTAGGGATGTTTTTGCAGGTATGGGGCTGAGCATAGGGTAGGAGCATGGTATGGTCTGGCAAAGAATACAACTCCCTGTGGCCGCAGCCGGTCTGTAAACCGTATACAACCATTATGTCACCTGAACGCTACGCAAAATTATCTGCGGTATTGGACAACCGTCAGCCGGATTTAACAGTGCTGATGGAGGGGATTCATAAACCTCATAATCTGGCGGCAGTAGCCCGAACCGCCGATGCGGTCGGTGTCGGCAAGCTGCATGCTGTTTTTGCCAGTAGTAAAACCGGTTTTGGCCGGGTTAATGCTGCTAGCGGAGTGCGGCGTTTCGTCGCTGTGCAGTCGCACGAAAATATTGAGCTGGCTGTGACGGCACTTAAAGCGAAAGGGCTGCGGGTATTAGTCACAGCGCTTACTGATGAGGCGGTGAATTACCGTGACGTCGATTACACCCGGCCAACCGCGATAGTGACGGGCAATGAGCTGGAGGGTATTAGTGATACCGCTTTGGCGTTGGCGGATGAGGTGGTGCATATCCCTATGACGGGCGCCGTGCAGTCACTGAATGTGTCGGTGGCTGCTGCGCTGATGTTGTTTGAAGCTAAGCATCAACGCGAAAAAGCCGGCATGTACGGCGAATGTAAAATTGCTGAATCACGGCGACAGCAACTGCTGTTTCAGTGGCTGCACCCGCAAGTCGCGACCTACTGTGATCGGCATAAAATGCCGTATCCGGCGATGGATGATCAGGGCTTTATTGCCGAAAAACTTCAGGACCGGGCGGTGAATACCACAACGTTGGCATCGTTTAATGCTGACATGGGTTTGTGACGCGCTATGATGGCAGCATCGTTTTTTTCAGTGGTTAAGCAATGAACGCCCAAGTACACAACTCCCAGCCAGATGATGCCGAATTAGAGCTGTTTCGCGACAACGTAAAACGCTTTATCCAAGTTGAAATTCTGCCGCATTATGAGGCTTGGGAAGCCGCCGAAATATTTCCGCGCGAGCTGTGGAATAAATTCGGTGAGCAAGGTTTTCTGGCCGTCGACGTGCCGGAGCAGTGGGGCGGTTTTGACACCAGCTTCCACTACCCGCTGGTTATCGTCGAAGAGTTAATGCGCGCTAACTGCGGCGCGCTGGGCTCATCGGTAATGGTGCACTCGGATATCGTTGCCCACTATGTGTTGAATCGCGGCACTGATGAGCAGCGCGCTCATTACCTGCCAAAAATGGTGAGTGGTGAGTGTATTGGCGCGGTAGCGATGACCGAGCCGGGGGCGGGCAGTGATCTACAAGGTATCCGGACTACCGCTCGCCGCGAGGGCGATGAGTGGGTCATTAATGGCAGCAAAACCTTTATTACTAATGGCCAACACTGTGATTTAGTGGTGGTAGTAGCCCGCACCGATATGAGCGTTTCGGGTGCCAAGGGCACAACGCTGTTTTTGGTAGACGCCGATGCCGCTGGCTTCGCCCGTGGCCGCAATCTAGAAAAAATTGGTCTGCACTGCGGCGATACCTCTGAGCTATTTTTTGAAGATGTGCGGGTACCGGACAGCGCAGTATTGGGTGAGGTTGGCAAAGGCTTCGCAGTGCTAATGGGCGAGCTAGCCCGCGAGCGACTGGTACTGGCAGTCAGTGCGGTTGCCGCAGCTGAGGGTTTGTTGCTTGAAACAGCTAGTTACGTGAAAGAGCGCAAAGCCTTCGGTGCGCCTTTGGCGGCCCTGCAGAACACCAAATTTAAAATGGCTGAAATGGCGACCGACGTGCGAGTGAATCGGGCTTTCGTTAACGAATGTATTGAAAAATTTATCCGTGGGGCGCTGGACGTATCGAGCGTCAGCATGGCGAAGCTCGCCTCTACCGAGATGCAAAACCGTGTGGCCGATGGTTGCCTGCAGCTTTATGGCGGTTACGGCTATATGCGTGAATATGGCGTATCCCGGGCGTTCACCGATGCACGAATTCAGCGAATTTACGGTGGTACCTCAGAAATTATGAAAGAGCTGATTAGTCGTGATGTACTGAAATAATGGCTTGCTAGCCTCAGCGTACAGCTCAGCGTGTACCACTAAGATCAACTCACTATTAGTGTAAATTCCTAAGCAATTACTAACCAACAATTCTAACGATGGCGGGTCTCATGTCGAACAAAATTAAAGTCGAAAAACCACTGGTAATTCTACACGGCGATGAGATGGCACAGATCGCCTTTGACCGCGTGTTGGAGCAGTTTGTAACCAGCAAGCTCGATATTGAGCTGGTGGAGTTTGACCTTTCGGCAGAGCAGCGGTTGCTGACCAATGGCGACATTATTCGTGATTCGATTGAAGCGCTGAAACAATACGGCGTTGGCGTCAAGAACGCGGGCATGACAGTAAACCGCAGCCAGCTCAATGAGCTGCTGGCGAAACACCCCGGCATCAATGAGAAGAAGCTCGATAAGCTGGCGACTAAATCACCGAATGGTGCGATTCGTAAAGGTATTGCCGGCAATATCACCCGGGAAGATATTAACTTCACCAATATCAAAAACGCGCCGCCGGAGTGGGTTGGTCGTGATATTGAAGTGGATACGATGGATACCGGCGGTAACAAAGAGAGTGCCAATGCGCTGTCGGCAGCGACTGGCGTGGCCAAGGTACTGTTTGTTGGCGCCAGTGGCGATCCGGTGGAGTTGCACCGTAGGGTTATTAATAAAGGTGACCCTTGGTTATTTGCCACCAATGACATTGAAAAAGTACGCGCCTGGGCGCACCGGTTTTTCCAACGGGCGCTGGATGAAAAGCGCGATATTTACCTTGGCTTAAAAGATACGGTAATTCCCGGTTACGACGGTGTGATGCGCACTGCCATTGAAACGATTTATCGTTCTGAATATGCCGATAAAGTCAAAGCTGCAGGGCTGAATTATCACTATGAGCTTATTGACGCGCAGGCGGCACGAATTGTTGCCAACCCGCCAGAGCGCTGCCTTTGGGGCGTGCCGGAAAACACCTCGGGCCGGAAACTTTACAAGTTGGTGGAGTACCTGAAAGTTCACGGTATTCCTGACCGGGAAAAGCAAATTTCGATCGCCCGTATGAGTGCCGGCGGTGGCGACCAGTACGGCAGCTTCAATATGGAAGCTGCTGAAGATGGCATCGTAAAAGTGGTCGTCGACGGCGATGAAAAACATGCCCGTACGGTTAAAGCCGGCGATCCCTTACTGTTTATGGCCAACGAACGCACGGCCATCAGTGATTGGGTCAGTGATGTATTTCGTGATGCCGCACAGAAGGATAAAGAGGTGTATTTCGGCCTGAAACGCGAATACATGGAATACGACGATGTGTTCAGTGACGTCATTGTAGAGGCGCGTCAGCGGCTAGCCGAAGACGGTAGTACGGTACCGGCATTCATGATTATGCGGCCATCGTCGCAGCTGAAAAAGATGATATCCGACCCGCCGCGTAACGCTTTATACCCGGCGCTTAATTTAGACGGTGATATCTTTTCGGATATATCAGCCGCATTGGGGGGCAGCCTGGCAACCGCCAGCTCCATTATTTCCAGCGTCGATGGCACCATGCTATTCGAAGCCCCGCACGGCACCGCGCACGACCTATATTTGAAGTACCAGGAGTCCGACGGCAAAGTGGCACACTTCAACTCCTCGGCGCTGCTTTATGCCTTGGCCAATGCCTTGGAAGTGCTGGGCAATCGTGATGATAATCCAGAGTTGTTGGCTTACTCAGACAATATAAAACAGGCGCTGATAGCTACGGTTGCGCAGGGCACGATCACTGGCGATATTAAGGGCAAAACTACCGATCCGGACAACGAGAAGCTGGTGGACATGTTTGGCTTTTTGGATGCGGTTGAGGCGAATTTGGCTTAGAGGGGAGGTTTCTAATTGCTAGTTAGGTTTCTAGAGCAATGGCATAGAAATAATTAATGAATCTGAATAAAGAAATCGCGGAGTTCAAAGAGTCATTTCGCAGTGGAGGTATGCTCACCAAATCTCTCTCTATGTTTGGCTTTGTTTTCGCCGTTAGCTCAATAACGTCGCTTTCTAGCAAAGTCGTTGAATGGAAAGGCTTTATTCTCGATGCACTCCAGTTCTATCAAAATTATTTCGTCAACCCGCTCATAACTGGTGCTTCATCTGTAAACCTCCATTATTCTGAGGCAGAAGTTCACGTAGTGACTATAAGCTCCGTTTGCCTTGCCGTCGGAATGCGGCTGTTGGCAATCGGACAAAAAGCAGCTTTTCAAGAAATAAACTCGCGGTACGATAGCGAGCTGAAGCCTAACTTAAATTTTTATTGGGTCACCGCAATACTGGTGCCTGTCGGGCTATGGTTATGGTATAGGCTCTCAAACCCTCCAATTCGCACTTGGCTTGTGGCTTTTGTAGCATTATTTTATCCAGTTTTTATAGTTGTACCGAAAGTTATTATTTCGAAGTTGGGTTATGAAGAATTTGAGAAAAATCGATTCAGCTATATAAAGGGTTACTACACTATATGTTGGTAATAGCCTTAATGGTTGGGGTCCTAGCCGCAATAAATATTGGTTTGACCGAGAGTAATCCAGACAGCTCTGTTAACAAAGCCAACATTAGTAGCTAAAAATCGTGAAGAGAAGGGAGTTGCGCATTTTAGCGGAAAAACCTAGCAATCGAATGTGATTGATGTTTTTTACACTATGGCCTTCGGCACTTCGTTCCAAAAACTCGCTACGCTCGGCCCTATGGACTATAACTGGACCATAGCGTTAGAGGCCAAAGATAGTCATTCTGGTATATCGAGTATAATGGTCGAAAATCCTTGGAGTTTGTTATGTCTATATCGTTGGCAGAAGTTGAGCAACAAGCGAAACAGCTTGATGCCAGTGAGCAGGCGCAGCTAGCGGAATCATTGTTAGCTGCGCTCAGTCCCTCCATTTCTGAGGTCGAAGCGGCCTGGGCTGAGGAAATCGAGTCACGCGTAATGGCTTTCGATAGTGGGGAAATGACGGCAGTATCAGCCGAGCAGGTATTTGCTGAGGCAAGAAATCTATCTCATTAAAATCGGCTGCATTTGTAGAGGCTGCTCGTCGTGAATTTTTGGCACAAGTCATCTACTACAATAATGAAGTGCCTAGCCTCGGCATGAAATTTACGGAAGCAGTCGAGGGAGCCGTGGCTTTAGCGGTAGCTTTTCCTCTTGCGGGAAGTCCTGCTTCAAAAAGTACCCGCCGCGTAATAGTTCAAGGGTTCCCATTTTCAGTAGTCTATCGCCCGTCTAGGAATGGCATTTTGGTTTTTGCGGTTGCCCACCATGCTCGTAAGCCAAGTTATTGGAGCTCTAGAGTTGCTCCAACTGGCCTCTAACACTGATTGTAGTTGATATTTTTTCCTACTCCGGTCGGTCTGCACTTCGTTCTAAAAAATCGCTTCGCTCGACCCGTTAGGCTGCTTGTTAATTAAGGCAATCAGTCGTCACCAGGTCGGCGATAAGCGATGAGTAGAGCTGCCAGTAACGCCACCGCCGCCAACGCACAAACAATCGCCGGACCGGTGGGCCAGTCAAACTGCAGTGACAGTATGATGCCCAACATGTAGCCACCGAGGCCGATAAGCCAGCCGCGCAGCAAGCCTGCAAAGCCGGGCTTCGTGATGGAGGCTAAGGCGGGCAGGATGAGGCTGGCGAATACCAGATATAAGCCGACTAGTTGCACGGAAGTGGTCACCACAATGGCAAACAGCGGATAGAACAACTGCTGTCGCCATTGTTCCAGTCGCCACCACAGCAATAATATAACCGCGAACAAAATAGCAGGTGCCCAGAGTTGGGAAAACTGCAGCCAGAGAATTTGCCCCGCCAGCAGTGTATTCAGTTGTTCGGCACCATGCGGATTGTTGGCGACAAGGATAAGCACCAGTGAAGCCGCTACCGCATAAACAGAGCCAATAATCGCTTCCTGATACTGCGGTAGTTTCTGCTCAGTAATAGCCAGGCCTGCTGCCGCTACCAGCGCGGCTGAAGTTGCGGCTAACTGCACTGCAAGTGGCGATTCAAAATGCAGCATGGCGGCGATAACAACACCGACGGCAGCGACCTGGGCGAGCGTTAAATCGATAAATATAATGCCACGTCGTAATACTTCGCGACCGAACGCGACGTGGCTAATAACGATTAATATTCCGGCGAATAATGCTGCGCCCCAGATACTGACATCGGTGATGGCTGCCATTATTGAGTTTTGGCTTGAGCTGCAATGAGCAGAGCAATGGTTTTATCGAACAACTCAAATAAGTCGGCGGCGCCGTGTGAGTCCACTGAGTAGGGTAGTTCGATCGCGGGCCGGTTCAGCCGTTGAGCAAGCCACTGGGAGGCCTTTTCGGGATCTGATGGTTTTCGAACAATGGCTAACACATCGGTATTTTTCATCGATGAATTAAGTTCAGCTAAATAGCCCAGGCTAGGCGGAATGCCTGGCTGAGGTTCTAGTGTCCCGACGCTATTTGTGCCTAAAAACTCATTCAGGTAGGCCCACTCATTATGGTGGATCACTAAGTTTTTGCCTTGTAGCGGCTGTGCCTGTCGACGCCAGCGCTGCAGTGCCTGCTGCCAACGTTCGGTAAACCGGTCATAGGCTGCGACATATTGGCTTGAATTATCCGGGTCAATTATTTGTAGGCGTTGCGTGGTAACGCTAGCAATCTGGCTTAGTCGTTCCGGGTCGAGGTGGACGTGGGGGTTGCCCTCAGCATGGACATCACCCATGGACCGATCCAGCGACTCGGGTATGCCTAATCGCGACACTTGCATAGCGGCCATAAGGTTACCGGGTTGGCCCGGCTGAACTCCGGGGTTAGCGGCTTGCCTTAGCAGCACCGGAAGCCAGCCAGCTTCGAGCGACGCGCCGGAACAAATAAGCAGATCGGCCTTGCGAAGCTTGGCGATCAGGCTTGGTCTGGCCTCGATGTGGTGGGGGTCTTGATAAACCGTGGTGGCGGTGAATGTGTTTGCGTCGGGTGCTAGTTCAGCAACCAGTGCGGCCCATTCTGGTTCGCAGGCAAATACTTTGAGCGCTGCTGCTGGCTGAGACGCCAGCAGCAGCGCCGCAGATACTGTAGTGATTAATAATTTCATCATAATTTTCCGCTTAGTAGCGGTGCGCGCCGTGTGAACCGAGGCTCATGATGTATTGCACAAAAACCTGCGTATCGCTGCCTGACTCGCCGGAGCGGTCGCTATTCACTTGTAAGCGGAGTCGCGAAAATTCGCTGTTCGAGTAATCCAGCATTGCTGAAACTCTGCTCGGGTTGTGGCCGATGTTTTCATAGCCCGCTTCAGCCAGAACTTCCTCATCGCTGCCGCTGTTATCAATATTCAGGCGGTCGTAACGCAGACCCACTCGCCACTTCGGCATGAACTGATAAATGCCCTGTACATAGAAGCCAGTCGCGTCACTGGCTAGTGTGCTTGCCTCTATTCCATCGGGTTCGGCAATGCTGATATCTCCGTCGCGTTCTAACCGGAACAACTCGGCTTGTAGTTTGAAGTTGCGCGTTCGCGGGTTGCCGTTGAGAGCCCATTTGTAGACGAAATCGAGGCCGTATAGACGTGTGTCGCCACTGAGTTCGGCGTCGCCGCCTTCTTCCTCTTCTTCGCCGCCGTGACCGTGGCCACCTAGTTCAACAACGCCGTTGTCGGAAAATAGTCCACTCAGGCCCAGCTGCCAGCTGGAACTGCGGTTTATATCGCCACCGGTGGTAATAAAGGTGGTTACCGCATTTTTACCGGCGAAATCAGAGTTGTCGCTGCGTTCATTACCGCGGAGCCATTCGGCGCCGAATTGCAGGTATTGGTCGGTAGGTGCGAGCCATGTGAGCTGCAAACCGGTGTCGATAATTTGCCGACCGAACAGGCCACGATAGAGCAGCGGTGCGTCTACGAAATCCCAGGCATGGCCGTGGATATTATTCAGATAGCCGATTTCTGAGAAGAACTTACCGCCCTGAAGAGTAAGACCGTGGGGTAGGGTCAACGTGCGGAAGAACGCTTCTTCCAGCTCAACTTCCAGTTCGTCACCTTCCTGGTGCATAGCAATGGTCGCTTTGCCGTAGAACCGGTCGTCGATATTACTGTCGAGCACTAACTCGGCTTCGCCTAAAGCGAAACCTTCTTCGTTTAATCCGGCTTCGCCGAGTAATGGTAGTCCGCCAATTTCATAATTGTCGGGGTCGTTAGAGTATTCGTTAACGCCGCCACTGATAATGAGGCTGACAGCCGGGTTGAGTTGTTGGCTGCCGGCGGGTGCTTGGGCAAATGCGGGAGTGAGGCAGGTGCACAGAGCAGCACCAATAACGGCATAGGCCGCTTTTGAAGAAAACATAATAAATCCTGATATCACTTGCGGCGCGCATTGATGGCGCACAGCAAAAAAGACAATGGAGCCAGGTTGGCTACAAAGTGAACGGGATTGCGGTGGTATCAGTTAGAGGGTGGGGCTCTGCTGCGATTTGCAGTTGCATGCCAATAGCGGTTAGGTGCCGATATGTAGCGGTTCGGTACTTCTGCTACTCGGTTAGTCGCCGGAATGACAACAGCGGCGGGCAACGGGCCGAGGTCGTCAGCGCCTAAAGCTATGCAGCTCAGGCAGTCCGTCTGCAGTGTGCTGGTACCTGCAGCGGCATCTTCACTATGCCCATGCGTCGCCGCGTGCAGCGGCGTAGCCAGCACAAAAACAGCAAACAGAAGGCGGTGGATATAGCTCATGCGGGGCAATATATCGCTAGCATGCGGTCGTTGTAAACAGCCGACAGCAAATAGTCGATACTAAAGCTGACGTAATTCAAAAGAAAAGGCCGCTGAAAAAACCAGCGGCCCCGAAGTTCACATTGCGAGCGGTCAGCCCGTTAAATGGCTTTTCGTCGCATTAGCAACAAGCCGAAAGCAAGTGCAAGAATGCTGGCTGGCGCGGGGACGGATGATGCTTCAGCGATGCCGTCGGCAAATACTGAGACATTACGAGTCTCGCCTGAGAAAAGCTGGAAACTGAACGGCGCGGTAAGTGCCGCAGCCGTACCATCGGTCAAAATGCCGGTTTCGGTATCAGAGCTGAACATCAGGTCAACAAAGGGGCTTGCCGGGTTTTCACTTGAAATAATCGTAATGTTGGCTTCAGAAAAGGCGTATTGATTTGAGGCATTGTCGACGGTTTCGTTGGCCGTTGTTGTAACGTCATAGGTTAGTGTGAACTCGACATTATAAAGTGCCTGCGTCGAATTAGGGTTGGTATTGGTTACAACCAGAAAGCTATCCAGAGCTGCGAAAGCTGTAGCCAGTGACGATGG
>CAJQNE010000407.1 GCA_905479545.1 uncultured Gammaproteobacteria bacterium
GGAGCCGATCCGATTTTCTCGCGAAGTCGGCTATGGGTTTTACCTGTTAGAAGCCTGGGACCCGACTAAAGACATCCTCTTGCTGGTGCATGGCATCAATAGCTCGCCACAGGTGTGGCGCGATCTGGTACCCCAGTTGAATCTTGAAAAATACCAGGTAGTGCTTTTTCACTACCCTTCCGGGTTGCCGATAGAAACCAGCGCCATTGTCTTGTCGGATGTGATGTCCGAAATGCACCTACGCGTGCCCGGTAAGAAGGTTAGGGTTATCGCTCACAGCATGGGAGGCCTCGTAGCTCTACGTTATATACAGAAGCAGGACAAACGCGGGTTTGTCGGCACACGGCTCGATCACTTCATGTCGATTGCTACCCCGTGGGGCGGCCACAAAGCTGCAGAAACCGGTGTGAGTATGGCTCCGGTTGTTGTGCCGGCTTGGCGCGATATGATTCCGGACAGCTCGTTTCTTACCGACTTGCGCGGTGAAGGAGTACCAGCAAACCTGCCAGACTACAGCCTGCTATTTTCTTACGGCGGCCACCGTCGAATGATGGGTGAAGCCAACGACGGCAAAGTGACGCTGGAGAGCCAGCTTACTTATTGCATGCAGGATAAGGCCACACATTTGCACGGACTGGTAGAAGACCATCAATCCGTGATCGCCAGCAGCAAGACCAGTGAGCTAATCAACCAACTGGTATTGGTTGATTAGTTCACAGTGGCATTTACCGCGAAATTTGCCGGGCTATTACAGCTGACGGAAGCTAGTCGAACTGATTCAGTCTTCGTTACTGAATCAGCGCACTGCCGGGAAACTGGCCGACGACGATAATCGGCAACTCAACGCCGGTACCGGTTACCCGATATGGGTTCGGAATCGCAATAGCATCAAACACCGGCGACAGCGCATCCAGCGAGAGACCCAGGTCCGGTCCACCAAGGAAGCTGATGAGACCGGTAATACCCGCCGCTGATGAAACACTGACCGGCGGCTGGTATTGAATCTGGTTTTGATAAAACAATAGCCCGACTTCGTCACCGTCTTGCAGCTGCTCGCCCACTCCCGGCAACAATACCCGGTCATTATTGATATGGCGGTTATTATCATGCGCGCCCTCATCGAACGACGTAACCTGATCGTCAATCAGAATAACTGTACCTGCCCGACGAATCGCAGTTCCCACGTAGGCTACCGGGCTCTGCAACGGATCAGCTATTGTTTCAGCCAAACCGCCGTTTTCCGCCACGGTCAACGACTCAACACTCGGAATTCCGGCAAGCACCCGGTTGTCACCATCTATTGTTACTACCGGCAGGAAAACCGGAGCGGTGCCCAGTGATGGCACGGCTACTTCGAAGCTCTCAAGCCGAGCCGGAACAGCGCCCACACCAGCTTGCGAACCGACCGGGAAATCATTTAACGACAGCCCTACCGGGGTCGCGGTGTTAACACCCACGGTGTCAGTAACCGAAATGCATACTTCAGGAATTGATTGATAAGTAGCGCTTTGCTCGCCCTTCAGGTGAAAGTCGAACCAGGACTTAATCACGTCAACGCCAATTAAACCGCCGCAATTCGGTGGCTCTTCCACCTGGTTTGCCAGCGGGTTCATATGCGCGCCCTCAGTAGTGAGATACCGCACTGGTACGGTGCCATTGCTGGCTTGTGAGAAGTAGCTCCAGTTCCAATAAGCTTCGGTAAGATTAAACAGCACATCGCGGTTGCCCTGCAGGAAAAGCGCTGGCACCGGCCGTAATGTAAATGCTTCGGTACCCCCTTCGAGCACCGGCTCGCCGGCTTTCTGTTGTTCTTCGAAAAAGTGCATCGCTTGCGAAAACAGCTTCACTACTTCGTCCTCGGTGAAGCCTTGACCTTCCATTGCAGTAATCAGCTCAGCTCGTGTGCGGGGAACGTTAGTCGGCAGGTTTGGCACCATATTGGCACCAAAAATACCGACCAGATCACAGAGCTGCTCCCCTATCGGCGTATTCACTACACCACCGGTATCCGCCAACAAACAAAGCAATGCATCAAAGCCACGCTTTACACCGTCGCCCGGCAGCAGACTGTAAAGCAGGTTATGCCAAGTGCCGTTTGGAACGATGGTGTCGATACGTGGGTCCAGTGCCGCCCATGGCATTTGAAAGCCGCCGCCGTAGCTGCCGCCGATGGTGCCGACACGAATATCTTTGGCGATATCGGTCTGCTCGTCCTCAGTAAGGATTGAGAGTAAAGCTGCGTTATCCCAGGCCCAGTCGAGCACGGCGATTGCGTCTTGTGTTTCAGCGTTCGGGTCGATAAAGCGGGCATAACCGCCGCCATTTGCTGGGATATTGTCGCTGTGGCCACGCTCATCAAAACTGATGACGACGTAACCATCAAACGGCAGCGACCGGGTAATTTCATCCAGCGCCGGAAAATGCGGCGCGTTCGGATCAGCGGTCATATCCGGTTCAAGCATCATTTCGCGGGCGCCACTATAACCGTGACTTTCTACCACCACCGGAAAGCGATCTTCAGGGCAGCGCGATGGCAACAAAACGGACACGAATACCGTAGTGGTCGGCAATACGGTTCCGACCCTATCGTCAAACGCATTGGCTACATTCGACGTAACCATATACTCCTGCACTTCGGGAGGGGTCGGAGTTGTGCACCGTTGAACCGGTGGGACTGGCGTCGGCGGTGTCGGTTCCACTACATCGTTAGGATCGGCCGCATTTCCCCCGGGTGCATGGTCTGTAGCCGGACTGGAGTGACCACCACCGCCACAGGCATTCAGCACTAACAGGGCACATACCAGTGGGATTAACCGTGAAATTTTATTGACCATTATTTTTTTGCTCCTCTGCGAGGAACGCACGATACCCTCAACACCTTAAGTTTTATACGTTCAACTAATACTAAATGTATTATGTAACAAATTTTTGCAGCGCTGCTCGACGTAATTGAGAATTCAGCGCCACGCTTCGGTACCGGAATATGTTGGCTGCTTTTATTAACCCATAATATTGACCCGGCGCATGCGGTGAACTCACCGCCTAAGTGCTAACCTCAGGTACAACAAGCGATTAATTGGAAAAACCGACCCCACTTAAAAGCGATGTAGTTTCCGAAAGCGAGCGGATGAAAATAATGACGACAATCAGCACGACGCAGAACCTCAGCAGAGCCTTAGCCGCATGGGAAGCTTCAGGCAGCTACCTCCGCACCGAATTATTCGGCCACCAGCTATTTTGCCGGGAGCTTGGCGACAGCAATGCCGCGCCAGAAGACACGTTGCTGCTTATCCACGGGTTTCCCGAATCATCGTACTCATGGCACAAGGTTGTAGATGGACTGGCGACACGGTTTAAGCGCATTGTTATGTTTGATCAGTTGGGTTATGGCCTGAGTGACAAACCGGTGGAGAACTACACTTACTCGCTGTTTGAGCAGGCCGATGTGGCGTTACAGGTTTGGCAGCAGCTTGGGGTTAGTGGTGGCCATCTACTGGCTCACGATATGGGCGATAGCGTCGCAACCGAATTAGTCAGCCGGCATGTGTCCAACCTTATGCCAACGTGGTTTAGCAGCGGCTTTAAGAGCTTCACCTTTACCAACGGCAGTATGGTGCTGTCGCTTTCAGACTTACGGGTTACGCAGCGGATATTGTTGTCGCGGGCCGGGCCGTTGATGAGCAAGCTGTCTAATTTTAAAGTGTTCGACAAAACAGTACGCAGCGCCCAAGGCACCGACCGTTTGAGTGGTGAGGATATTGCTTTGCTGTGGGAAAACGTATGTTTGCAGGACGGCCAGCATAAAAACCACCTGTTTATTAAATACCTGAACGATCGTAAACGGTTTGAGCAAACCCGCTGGCTACCGTCGCTGGCAAAAGTGACTGAGCCCATTCATATTTGTTGGGGCGAGGCTGACGCTGTTGCGAGGGTTTCGATGGCACACTATTTGATGGAGAATGTCTGCCCGTCTGCGACGAAGACGTTGATGCCGGGCGTCGGTCACTTCTGTCAAATCAGTGACCCTGATATATGGCTGGAAAGTGTTCTGGCGTTTTATAAAAACACCTAACTGCCCGCCCGAAACCCGTTCAGCCTGATGCTGAGCAACTCGACACATCAAAGCCTTCTAGTCGGCTTCGACTGGCCCAAGCTGAACGGAGTTGGAACCAAAATTTTCAAACTTTCAACAGCATACAAAACGAATTGATATGAAATCTGATTACACCCTGTACGGCTGGGAGCTGTCCTACTTCTCCGGCAAGCTACGCGGTTACCTGCGTTATAAGGGTATTGCCTATTCCGAAAAGTCACCCACTGCCCGGTTGTTACTAAAGCGCATTCCAAGAGAAACCGGCGCATCTGTATTGCCGGTGCTAAAAACGCCTGAGGGTGCCTGGCTGCAAGACACCACAGCAATTATCGAGCAGCTGGAGCGTGAGAACCCGCAGCCGTCGATAACTCCAACCCGCCCCCGGCAACGTATCGCTGCTCAACTTATCGAGGCCTGGGCCGACGAGTACTGGATTCCACCCGCCATGCATTATCGCTGGTCGTTTCCGGAAAACTACGCGTTGTTCGAACAAGAGGCCGGCAAGAACCTGCTGCCCTGGGCTCCGAAGTTCCTGCGCAAGCGTGCGGCGAAAAAGTCGGCCGGTTATTTACGCGGCTTCCTGCCGCACATTGGCGTAACTGCCGATACTATTAAGTTTATTGAGCAGTGGACCACGCAGGTTCTGGATATTCTGGAAACCCACTTTACCGAATACGATTATCTGCTCGGCGGCCGCCCCAGCGTTGGCGACTTTGGCCTGATTGGCCCGTTACACGCCCACCTGAATCGTGACCCCTACCCCAAGCGCGAACTGATGGACAAGCGACCAAACCTGCAAGCCTGGATTAACCGCGTGCACAATGGCGATGCCGCCAGCGGTGAGTGGCTAAAAAATGATCAAATAGCAGAGACACTTACACCACTGTTTGAGAAAATTTTTGCTGAATTCTTACCCATGATTCATGGCATTGTGCAAAAAACTGAACAACACACAGCGGCTAAGTCGCTGAAACCGGGCGACAAGATGCCGCGTAGTTTACCGCCGCTTGATGTACCGATGGGCAATAACAACATCTCCCGCGCAGCCATGCCGTACAGCGTGTGGATGATGCAACGGGTGAAGGCTCGTTATTCACGACTCAACAAAAACCAGCGGGCCAGCGTTAATCACTGGCTTTCCGACTACGGCCAACCACCAATGAGCGAATGGAACTTAGGACCGCTACTTGCGCGCCGTGCATTAGCAACACAGCTGGCAAGAAAACAGGTACTAGCAAAATGACCGTAAACGAAAAAGCGGATTTACTCCAGCAACTTAATCAACTTGCTGAGCACAGTAGCGAAAGCGATATTGAGCCTAACGGAGAACAGCTGGCGGGTTTATTGGAGCTGAATAATGACGGCCCGTGGCACTTCGTTAATTTGCTGTCGTTCCATGCCGAGGCTAAATATCCGGCGGGCCATGAACTGGCAAATAAAGGCATGACTGGCCAACAGGCTTATGACGAATACGGCAAAGTCGCTTTTCAGCATGTGATGCAGCGCGGCGGTGAGCTGATAACGCTGAACAATGTGGAAGCCTGCGTTATTGGCCAAACCGGCAACTGGACACGAATGGCGACGATGAAGTATCCGAATATCGCCGCCTTTCTGGATATGATTCAGGACCCTGATTACCGTGCGGCATTGGTGCACCGTGATGCGGGTTTGAAAGAAACTATATTACTGGCATCCCAACCTCTGCTTTAAACTTCCGGCTTCTCCCACGTTATTAAATGTCATGGTATAAAGCCTACTTCAAAGGCTGGCATAGCCTACCCTAAGGGTATTTACACCCGGGTTTGCACAACACGGTAAAAAATTTGGCTCGTTACTTGAGCTGGCACAGAAAAATCAGGATATGAACACATGAACTTCACGTCTAATGACTCAAAATCGAATCGCGCACTGACGACCATTTTTGGTTCGCTGCTGGCCCTATCGCCAAGCCTCGTTGCCGCCGAAGAATTAAATGGCTACCTGCCGTTCAACGCGTCGGTGCTGGATGCCCGCTCGACCGATCACATCCATGGCGATGTTTTTGCAGGCGATGAAGACGACACCGAAGTAGTTGGGATTGAAGTAGACGCCGAATTTGCCATCTCTAGTTTTGAAGTTGCAACCCGGCCTGTCGTTAATTGGCGGCGTTACCAGGGCGGAATTTGATTTTGAATCGGGTGGTGCCAGTTCTGAGGCTGAAACAACACTCCTTATGGGCGGCGCGAAAGGTGCCTGGACACTCACCCAAGTGCCGGCGCTCAAACTAGCCGCAGGTGCCTATGCGACTTTTATCGACATTGAAACAGAAGGCAGCGACGATGATGACCTGGCTGTCGTAACCTTCGCCAGCGCCCGCTACCTACTCACCCCACAGTGGGATACTTACGCTACCGTATTGATAAGCACTGATAGCGATGTGCAGGACAACGGCGTCCGCGCCGGTATTGTTTACAACACCGGCCAGGTTGGTTTCGGTGTTGAAGCTGCAACGCCTGACGACACCGTTGTTACCCCCTATGTCACC
>CAJQNE010000408.1 GCA_905479545.1 uncultured Gammaproteobacteria bacterium
TCGTTAACTCGTTTGAATTTATCCAGGTCGATGAAAACGAGGGTGAACGTTACGTCATTGTTGCGAAGGTACTGGGCAAAGTAACGTTCCAGTGCGGTTAGAAACAGCCGCCTATTCGCTAGCCCGGTGAGTGGGTCGTGCTGAGATAAATGCCGTAGTTCGCGTTCAGCCATTTTTAACTGGCTAATATCATTCAGGCTAACTACAAAGCCTGGGTTTTTTGCAGGATTGTCATTCGTTAACGGCGCGATGCTCAGCTGTAGCTCTTGCTGTGTGTTGGTTCCCGGCACTTCATGCGTTACTTCTTGTTGGTAGCTGCGGCCGGTTTTGCTGAGCTTTTTGAGTAGCTCTGCGGTTATCAGGTCTGGCATGGCTTCATTAACGGCCATGCCAACCAGAGCCTTTGGTGGCACCACGGATAATTTTGCCGCTGCAGGGTTTACCATGCGGATCTCGCCGTCACGCTCTATAACGAGAGTGGCGTTCTCCACTCGGTCAATTACCCGATTGGCTCCGTATTCCGGGGTAAGGTCAATAAGGCGGGTATGGCGCATCATGTGGCTCAGCACGAGCAAGCCGATAGTCACGAATAGCCAACCGGGTTGATAGATGTCGACACCTGATGAGGCGATCCCATCGAGGCCGGTCGCCATAACTGCCAGAATACCGATTTGCATGGAGCCATGGCGTTGGCGGATAAGGCTGTCAGGTGGCGAATTGCGCCAGGCTTGGTAATTTTCGACAAGTGCTAACAGCACCAGAATATAAAGCCAGCCAAGCGTGATGCTGCCAACAAGAGAGGTCTGTGCAACATAGCCCACGGAGAGCATTAACACCCCGTCCGATAGCATTTCGAAACGCAGTTGTAAGGCAATAAGCAGAGCGGATAGCAGCCAGTTACACCAGATTAAGGCCATTCGCTTGCGGGTAATACCCAGCATTTCGGCGCTTAGGTGATACATAACAGCGGGTGCAGCGGGAAGCGCCGCAACGTACCAAGTCGACCACCATTCGGCTACTGCGCTTGTAGCAGAGCTGTATACCAAGGCCCGGCACGCCAGCCATATAAAGCCTGTAATGCCCAATAGCCCGAATAGCTGACCGGCGGTATTGCCGCGGGTATGCGACAGGGCTTTAACGCACATGTACAAAACGAGAACGGCCGCGACAGCATTGGGCACAGCAAAGCCGTTAAATACGTAGCTGGAACCCGAAAATACTTCGCTTATAGAGGCAGTTGCAGTCAATCCCTTGGCCTTGCTGGTTTTATGTTTATTCTTGTTGAGACTCGCACAACAACTTAAAAGGGGCATTTTGCCCAAATTGCAGTGTAGAACGGAGCCCGCTTAAATGCCATGGAGGTCAAAAATGAGCGGTTGCTTTATTGTGCGTTATGTTTAGTCGGTCATGCCGTGGACAACGCGCCGGACAACAACGGTTTCGGCTAAACCTTTGAGCTGAAGTGTTTCAGATTTTATCGCAAGGTTGCCGCTGCGCTCTGCGGTCAATGGGCCTAATAACACTTCGCCGTTGGCTGCCGCATCGCAGAGCCGGGCGGCAAGGTTAACCGGAGCGCCTACCGCCGCGTATTCCAGTCGCTGTGCGCCAACCACGCCTACGCTAACGTTGCCGCTCGCTACGCCAACCCCAATACCGAGATCACAGCCGTTGTCGTCGACGGATACTTCGCCGAGTAGTTGGCCGATATCGCGGCATATATCGGTGGCTAGTTTAACCGCCCGCTGAGCGTTGTCGGCGTAGCTTACCGGCGCACCTACCAGTAACAACACGCCATCACCGGCATAATCTTTTATGGTGGCGCCGTGGCGTTCGGCCAATTCACCAACGGCATCGTAATAGCGGGTCAATAAGGTAATGACCTCAGCGGGCGAGTGATTTTCCGCGTAGCGAGTGAAGTTGCGTAGATCGCAGGCGACCACTGCTATGTCTTTAGTGGTGTTGGTTAGTGTGCCTGCCAAACCTTTGGTTTTTACCAGTTTGGCGACCTGTGGAGCGAGAAACCGGGTCATAAACTGCGCTTGCTGGCCCTGGCGAACATGGTATTGAACACCGCCTACCAGAATCGCAATTTGGCCAACCATGCTGCTGTAGAACGCCCACTGAAACGGCAATAATAGCGCCCCGGCGAGAAACGGAATCGCAATAACGATAGCCAAAACTCGTCGCTGCTCGGCAGGCTCCGGTTTGCGCCGTAGGGTAATTAGCAGCGCGGCTATTTGCAGGAGGCAGAAGCCAATTATAGGAACAATAAACAACCAGGCTTGCCAGTGTTGAGTTGCCGTGCCCCGCGCTGACGGACCTAGGAAATAATCAATACGCCAATTTGGCACCACCACACTCGCAGTTAAGTACAGCAGGCTACAAAGTTGAGCGGTGCGGAGCAGGCGATCGCCAAAACCGGTGCGCAGTTCACCTGCAGGAATAGTTCGCCGTACAGCCAGCAGCCATTCAGCGGCTGCTAACATTGCGACCACCGTCGGTAGGGCAGCCAGCATAAGTAGTGGCGTGCTGAGTTGGTCAATTGTTGGGGCTAGTACTACATTAAAATGTACGAATATGGCCGATGCTGCACTTAGTAAAAATAGCCCGAGCATGCGACTGGTGTGCGATCGAAAGTCGGCGGCCATAAACGCCATCGCCATGCCCAGTGCCGAAAGGGCTGTGATGTTCGCCGCCTGATTAGCAAATGCGTGATTGATTAGCGACTGATCGATGATCAAAGGAGAGGTGCTCGCAGCAGTAGCGGAGTTAAGTGATGGAAAAATTATGCCCGAATTTAAAAATGTCAGCATTGATCATTATGCGCCATGTTTCAGGGTTTATCGGCGGAATTAGACAAATATTCAAAAAACAGTGCCAGTGCTTAATTATTTAGAATCAAAGTGTTAGTTGTGGATTAAAGAGTCGGACGAATGTTGAAACGTGGCCGCGGGTTGCAATGCTGCTTGGTCAGGAATATGGTTTACAAATAGCGAATTAAAACAAGCTAAGTTATTGCTTTACATCAAGTAATTTTGTGAAAGTGTGCTAAAAATCCCACTGAAGAGCGGGGCGTTATTAGCAAAGTTTTTGCCGATTGATGATTCAGCAATAGCATAATTATTATTAATAAAGAGATAGATGGATGAAATTTCAAAATACTGAGAAGCAGCATGCTGCTATCCAACCGCGGTCAGCTGGCCATTCGAGCGGTAACCGAACCCGCGGTCGTTTAATTGAAGAGGCGCTGAGACTGTTCTCCGAGCAAGGTATTGGTGCTGTCTCAATCCGCACTATTGTTGCCGCTGCCGGGGCTCAGAACTTGTCTGCGGTGCATTACCACTTTGGTAATAAGAACGGCTTGGTCGATGCCATTATTGAGCAAACTGCCGCCGAGCTACTGCCTGTTCAGGAAGCGTCTTTAGCAACCGTAAAAGGCATTAAGTCGCCCACTCCGCGTGAAATTTTCGAGCACGCGTTTGTTCCTTATCTGGATATGGCGATTAACTCGGAAGTAGGTTTGCAGCAAGCACGCTTTTTAGCTCGTCTCACCTGGGAAGAAGGCGAACGTGGCCAAAAAATTCTGATGCAGGAAATTTTTGGCCAGGTAATCGAGGACGTCGATGAGTTGTTGGCTGTCGCTCTTCCCGATAAACCGCGTCATGAGCTACAACTGCATTTAACCATGTGCATGACCAACGTGATTCATGGCGTTGCAGATCGTGACATTATGCCGTTGATACCGCTGTCTGGAATGGTTAACCACTACGTTGGTAATAACGATAAAATTCGCGCCGCATTTTTTGATTTTTTGGCGGCCGGAATTTCAACCAATACGTAAGTGCTTATGCTGTAGGCGAGCCCGCGTAGTCACTGCTAGTAAGCCGAACCTACAAAGCCAGAACCCGCAAAGAATAGTGTGCTTGCGGGTTTTTTTGTGGCTGCAACATGCTAAGTTGGCGGTCATTCCAAATTGACCGAACGGACATAATCGAATGCGGCCCGGCGAACGGATGCCCGTGGCAACTGTGGCTAAATGGATTGAAGTTTGCGCATCACCAAGTTGCAAGTCAGGTTGCTCCGTTCTAAAGGATGGGGATTGAAACTTGCCAGATCGCTAGTTTTTGACCTGTGATGGAATTACCATCTCCCTGCTTTCTACCCGCCGGAGAAAGCCGCAAAACAACATAATATCTGGCTCAGGCAAGCCAGAGTGCGAAAAGTAGGAATAACGATTATGAGCAAGGTAACGACCCGCTTATTCGGGTGCATTTTTTCTGGTTTTACGGCAAACCGGAGTGCAACCGCATGAACTTCTTTAATTTTCGCACTACCCCCCGGGAAATGAGCAGCCACCGTTCTATCGGCCTTGCCCTAACTTTGTCAGTTGTCGCGGTTTCCGGCTTATCAGCCTGCGGCGGCGAAACCGATAAGAATAAAGTCGAGGCGGCGACTAGTACGGTTAAAAATCCTGTTGATGCCCCGGCGGATAATTCTGCAACTAGTCCGGGCAGCGAAACGCCAGCCACCAGTC
>CAJQNE010000409.1 GCA_905479545.1 uncultured Gammaproteobacteria bacterium
AAAGAAACTAGCGTATTACAGGCCATTAAGGTCCTGATCGACAACGGTATCTCCGGTGCACCAGTGGTCGATAATCTAGGCAACCTAATTGGAATGCTGTCTGAAAAAGACTGCATGAAGGTGGCCCTCGACGCGAGCTATCATGAAATGGGCGGCGCCGGTGATGTAGGCGACTATATGTACCCGAAAGTAGAGACGGTAGATGCAGATGCCAGCATTCTGGATATTGCCAGCCGCTTTCTTAATGAGCCCTTCCGTCGCTTCCCGGTAGTTCACGACCAGCGACTAGTCGGCCAGATCAGCCGCCGTGATGTATTGCGCGCACTAGATGGCATGTGGGACAAAAAGACGAGCACCGCGGCCTAGCCCACGCAGTACAGAAAGTTTGTACAAAAATTTAGAACAACAAAGCAAAACAAAAAAACGGGCCAGCGAAGTAATTCGCTGGCCCGTTTTTTAATGCGCCCTATCCAGGCAGCGAACAACCTTAATTCATTGATTGCTGCAAACGTTCTATCCGCTTATCGAGTGGCGGATGTGATGACAACATCGCCATAACGCCGCCGCCAGTACGAATACCAAACGCCGCGAACTCGCCTTTCATCTCAGGTTCGCGCTGGTCACCTTGCAGCCGCTGCAAGGCGGCAATCATTTTTTGCTTACCCGCCAAATCAGCACCACCGGCATCGGCGCGGAATTCGCGCCAGCGCGAGAATGCGGCAACTATCATGCTGGCAAGGAAGCCAAGAACAATTTCGGCGACAAATGACACGGCCATATACACCATGAAATTACTCCGGCCGTCACGCCCCGCTGCCACGGTGTTAGCCACGATGCGGGCAATAAAGATAACGAAGGTATTCACTACGCCCTGAATCAAGCCCAGCGTCACCATGTCGCCATTCGCAACGTGGGAAATTTCATGACCCAGAACCGCCTCAACCTCGTCTTGGTTCATTTGGTTCAGCAAACCGGCACTTACCGCCACCAAAGCCTTGTTCTTGTTCCAACCGGTCGCAAACGCGTTCATGGCCTGTGATGGGAAAATACCCACCTCAGGCATATCAATGCCCGCCTGCTCAGCCTGCCGCGCCACGGTGCGTACTAACCAGTGCTCGACCTCAGATTGTGGCTGGTCGATTAGTTGCACCTGCATTGAACGCTTGGCCATCGTCTTCGACAACAACAGCGAAATGATACTGCCGCCAAAGCCTATTAACGCCGAGAACAGCAGCAATGAATCCATATTCATGCCGCCCGAACTATTGCGCAGCATGGCCGGAATACCGAGCAAATTCGCTACGACTCCGAACACCAACATAATGGCCATGTTGGTGGCCAGAAAAAGTACTATCCGCATCATTGCAAAAATCGCCTATAGGTTTTGATCGACAGCCTGTTGCCGCCAATTCAGCTTAGATATTAATAATAGGGGGTTGTGGCGGGTTTTCAAGCAACTCATCGCTCACGGACCACGGGCTAGCCATAGAATGTGCAGACTAAAAAGTCTACTGACCCGGTTGAAACGTACTAAACAGCTGCTCAGAAAACCACTGCTGCCGAGCTTCGAAGCTCAAACTCGCATCATCACCCAATTTCTGCAGCAAACGTAAACCGTGGCGACCGTACTCTTCGGCGACCCAGCGTCGCAGCAAATTAGATTCTGCCCGGACAAAATCACCGCCGCCACGATTAGCAGCCAACAGCAAGAACTCAGCAAGGTCGGTAATACCGTCGCCGCTGATTGTGCTGGTAGCGAACACCCGCTTCTCAACACGCGACATACCAACTACATTCGCGGTTTTTAACCCGGCCTTGAGCTTGTTAACCGTTTCGCGCCCCGCTTTCACTTCATCGCATTTATTAACAATAAAATGATCCGGCAGCTCCATAATGCCGCTTTTCAGAAACTGAATCTGATCACCGCCTAACGGCTGCAAGACCAGCAGCGTCTGCTCCGCCAGCTCACCGACAGTCAATTCGTTTTGGCCAATGCCTACCGTCTCAACGATAATCAGCGAAAAAAAATGCCGTAACAGTCGCACTGCCTGAAAGGTATTCTGAGTGATACCACCCAGCTCAAGGCTGGTTGGCTGCGAACGAAAGTACAGCCTTGACTCCGTGGCCGGAAAACGGGTTCGTGTCCGGTCGCCTAAAATCGAACCGCCAGACACCTGGCTCGTCGGATCAACCGCAATAACAGCAATGCTGATGCGACTGTCGCGCTTCATTAGCGCCAGCGATAGCGAATTAACCAGGCTGGACTTCCCCGCGCCGGGAGTACCCGTTAAGCCAATAACAGCAGCCGGGCGATTACCATTATCGGTACGCTGCAACTCAGCAAGAACTTCAGCGCGTTGCGCCACCGCGTCGGCTTGCTCAAATACCGACACTAACCGCGCCAGTGAGCGCTTATCGTGCTTACGAGCAGCTTGCACCAATTCTGGAATATTGAACGTTGGCATTGCGGCTCCTATTTATACCGTCATGCTGTGTTCGCGGGTCTCGTGGAAGCGAACGTCAGGATAGCGCTCTTCGGCCAGCGACAGATTCACCCGGGTCGGTGCGACATAAACCAGTGCGTTACCGTGGTCGATAGCCAGGTTGTCGTGAGCTTTACGTTTAAACTGTTCAAACGTTTTTTCATCGTCGCAACTTACCCACCGCGCGGTCGCCACCTGCACCCCCTCGAACAAGCACTCCACTTTGTACTCGTGCCGTAGCCGGTGCGCCACCACTTCGAACTGCAACGGGCCAACTGCGCCTAGTATCAGTTCGTTTGAACGCATAGGTTTAAACAACTGGGTGGCACCTTCCTCACAGAGCTGTTCGAGACCCTTTAGCAGCGCTTTCATTTTCAGCGGATCTTTCAGCACGGCCCGTCGGAACAGCTCAGGAGCAAAATTAGGAATGCCGGTAAATTGCAGCGGCGTGCCTTCGCTAAAACTGTCGCCAATATTGATCGTGCCATGGTTGTGCAGCCCGATTATATCGCCCGGAAACGCCTCCACCGTCGAGCCACGATCAGAGGAGAAAAATGTTAGCGCATCGGCAATTTTCACGTCCTTCCCTAAACGAACATGGCGGAGCTTCATTCCCGGCTCAAACTTACCCGAGCAAATGCGCATAAAAGCAACACGGTCACGGTGCTTAGGGTCCATATTAGCCTGAATTTTAAAGACGAAACCGGTGAACTCTTTGCCTTTATAGCTGACCTCGTGGCTTACGCCATCCTGTTCCATATTGCGGTTTTGTGGCGCCGGTGCGTACTCGACAAAATCGGTCATTAACTCGGCAATACCAAAGGTGTTCAACGCC
>CAJQNE010000410.1 GCA_905479545.1 uncultured Gammaproteobacteria bacterium
TGCGGCCATAAACTGCCCGGCAAGCCAGCTTGAAGGCCTTAATGATTTGAAAGCCAGCGAGCTACGTAAACTCCGGCTGATGTACCAAAATGCCGCGTTCACCCGCTTCGCACCACTGTGTAAACAGCTGGCGACAGCATCGCGTCTACTACCTAAAGCCGTATCGGCCCAGATGGCGGAAAAAGTTTTCGGCCCGCAGCTAACGGCACACGTATTGGTTCACCTGCCTGCCAAACAATTTATCGCCATTGTTGAACGACTGGACGACGAATTCCTCGGCAATTTACTGAACTACCTCGACAGCCGCCGTGCCAGCACCTTAATTGCTGCACTACCGCAGCCATTAGCCGAACGCTTTATCGAAAGCGGCCTGTCACAGCATAACTACCCGGCACTAGCAGAGTTAGCTGAACAGCTCCCCCGGGAACAAGTTCTAGGGTTAGCCGAGGCGCTAAAATCGCCGCTCGATTTAATTCGCATCTCACGGTTTATCACTGACAAGTCGAGCCTGACTCAATTGGTTAGCGGCCTGGACGAGAACCTGATCAGTAACGCCCTACTCGCGGCTGGCAAGAGCAATGAACTAGCCGAAATGGCACTGGAACTGCTGTCTTTCATGCCGGTGGACATACAGCAGGCAGCGGCCGCACAAGGCATTAACAACCAACCAGAAGCTACCCGGCAACTCGCTGACCTGGCCACACGCCACCCGCAGAGACACACCTTGGAAGCCTTCATTCAAACGTGTAGCTAGCCCCAGAAAGCTCTGACCAAGCTACCTGCAGCAACACTTTTCGATTGCGAGAACTAACTAATGACCGAAATTATTGTTAAGCAACCGCGGAGCGCGCTCAGCGTGTATCGCGATGTAATTTTCACCAAGCGCCCTGGCTTAAAAGAAGGCCAAAGCATTCCGCGAATCGATGCACGCTCAACGGGCATGCGTATCGATATGGGCCGCCTCAAGCGTTACCGTGAAGTCTGCGGTTTCGGCTTGAGCGACCAGCTACCGCTGACCTACCTGCACATAATGGCTTTCCCGCTGCACATGGAAGTGCTTGTACACGAATCGTTTCCACTCAAAGCAATTGGCCTGGTACATATTCGTAACGAAATTACCGAACTGAAACCGGTCAATACTCAAATGACGCTGGATTGCCACGTATGGGTAGAAGGCCATCGGGAAGTTGAAGCCGGCATTGAATTTGATGTTCACACCGAATTCAGCAGCGGCGGCGAGCTGGTATGGAAAGGCTTAATGACAACACTTCGGCGCGGCGGCAGCAGCGAGAAATCGACCGCCAAGAAAAAACGAACAGCCGCAAAACCACTCGGCAAAAATTTACTCATCGAAAACTGGAAAGTTGCCGAAAATATGGGCCGTCGCTACGCCGGCGTTTCTGGCGACCGCAACCCGATTCACCTCTACCCGTTTACCGCCAAAACCCTGGGCTTTAAAAGCCACATTGTTCACGGCATGTGGACCAAAGCCCGCACCATGGCGGCTTTAGAGCCGATGCGCCCTGACGGCCCGGTAAAGCTCAGTGTGCAATTCAAGGTACCGATTTTCCTACCAGCGAAAGTTCAGTTGCAGGCGCTCAGAACGAACAACGGCTGCAAGTTTGAAGTGCGTGATGGAAATGGCGAAAAACCCCATATGACCGGCGAGCTGACCTCAGTTTAGTCCGGCGCAACACTCTACGGTTCAGCCTGCACAAGCCGTTTGATATAAGCTAAGCTGCAGTAATGAACAAACAACAAAAGCAGGCAATCCACCAGCAGCTCGATGAGCAGCTGGTGGAACTCAGCTCAGCCATTGCCAACCTCGAATTACAACGCGGTTCGCTAACGCCCGACACATCAATTGGTCGCATTTCCCGCATGGAAGCCATTGAGGCAGCCAGCGTCAATAGCACTAAAATGGATAACTACCGGCGTCGCGAACAGGCGTTACTTAACGCCCTGGAGCGACTGAATAAAGATCCGGACTTTGGCTACTGCGAGGAGTGCAGCAATGTTATTCCTGCCGGGCGACTAGCCCTTATGCCGGAAGCGACACGCTGCGTCGGCTGTGCCGAATCATAGCCCATGACTAAACAACGCGCGGCCTTACCAAAACGCAGTGATTTTCATTTTTTCTGGCCGCTGAGAGTTCGCTATGCCGAAATCGATGCTCAGAATGTTGTCTTTAATGCCCACTACCTTACCTACTTCGATGTCGCACTCACTGAAGCCTGCCGGGTAACTGGCCATGACTGGATGGCAGACATGCAACAGAGCGGCTGTGATTTTCAGCTGGTTAAATCACTGGTTGAATACCGGCAACCGCTGCGTTTCGACGATGAATTTGAGGTGGCGGTAGCAATAAGTCGCCTTGGCCGCAGCAGCGTCAGCTGGCAACTCAGCGTATGGGTAGCCGATGAGCTATACGCCAGCGGAGAAATCGTTTGGGTATATACCGATCTTAAAGCCGGAAAATCAGCGCCGCTCACTGCAGAATTTAAGCAGCTGATTACTGAACGCCAGCTGCTGCTGGCCTCAGCCAATGCGCTGTGACGACCGAACAGGTATCATTGTACGCTTACTAGCAACTCCACCGGCCAGCCACTAAGCAAGCACTGCGGCCTTGAAAAGCGCATACGCAGCGCCATAGTTAGGAGAGTGTGTAGCTAAAGCTCCACAGAGCCACACCCGAAAACAAAGCTATCACATGCCATTGTAGCGACAATGGTGCACAGCTCAGCGCTGATTCAGCAGTGTCAGCCGCCACCCACTCAGGGGAACAACTTTGACCGAATCAGCCACCTCGTTTGCCACGCAGGCAGACGGCACCGCCGAGGGTACATACAACTTGAATGACGGCAATATGAACGAAGGCCCAGAACGCACACCGGATTCAATGCCGGATGTCGCCAGCATTATCGCACCTGCTATTCACAGCACCCTTAATTGGGTAGGCATGAGCCAAATTGCCGTGCCAATGAATATCAGCGATACCAAACATAGTGACCAGCGCGTTAACGCCAAAGCCCAAATTTATGTCGATTTAGGCGACCCGCATGCTAAAGGCATTCATATGTCACGGCTCTACCTATTGCTGGAAAAGTTTGGCGAACAAGGCAGTGTTGATGCCAACTCGTTGCAAAAACTACTCAACGATATGCTCGAAAGCCATGAAGGACTGAGCTCTAACGCTACGTTAGAACTAACCTTCGAATACATGCTGAACCAACCCGCTCTTAAAAGCGATAACAGCGGCTGGAAAAGCTACCCGGTAAAATTAACAGCCACCAATATTGGCGGCCAAACGGATGTCGCGCTTTCGGTTACTGTGCCCTACTCGTCTACCTGCCCATGCTCAGCCGCTTTGGCACGACAGATTATTCAGGAAGCGTTCAGCAGTGAATTCGGCAATAAGCAACACGTCGATGTCGCCGAAGTTGAGCAATGGCTGCGCTCTGAAAATGGCACCACTGCGACACCGCACAGCCAACGCTCGGAAGCACAGGTTAAGGTGACGCTAGGGGATAGCCAAAACGCATTGCCTATTAGCGAACTAATCAGCCATATCGAAGGCGCTCTGAAAACGCCGGTACAAACCGCTGTTAAACGCGCTGACGAACAAGAATTTGCTCGCCTGAATGGCCAGAACCTGATGTTCTGCGAAGATGCCTCGCGCCGACTAAAAGCCATGCTCAACCAACAGGAAGAGCAATTCTCAGATTTCTGGCTCCGCGTTGATCACTACGAAAGCCTGCACGCCCACGACGCAACGGCAATTGCGACG